>CAYYZI010000190.1:0-5848 GCA_964475675.1 uncultured Geminicoccaceae bacterium | reverse complement strand
GAAGAAGTAGCCGATGTCGACTCCCAGGGCCTGGGCGATCTGGTAGAGGCGCCCGGCGGAGATGCGGTTGATGCCCGTCTCGTACTTGTGCGCCTGCTGATAGGTGACACCGATCAGCTCGGCCATCTGCTGCTGCGTCAGGCCCAGCATGATCCGCCGTTGGCGGATGCGCAGGCTGACGAAGTGATCGACATCGAGGGCTCTGCTCCTCCCTCCGGTGCCGCGACCGGCAATCTTGTTTGCGAGCTGCGTCATGGATCGGGAACTCCACGCACGAATTGGCTGAGTAGGCTGAGACTGCACCCGCGCTGCTGGCCACCGCTAGGATGCTAGCTACATTTGGTTAAAATACTCACGACTTTTTAAACTTCCAGCAAAAAGAGAAAATCCCATCAACCATACGGGTTCCTCTCGATGATGCTGCGCATCAGCCGGCGAGGGCCTGGCGATCCAGGCAGCCGATCGCCAGGCGCGCCCGGGCGACGTTCACTCCGGCCAGGACCGGCCCGTTGTAGGCGGCGAGGTCGAAGCGCTCCTCGTGGGCCCCGGGCAGCAGCCGGCGCAGCAGCAGACGTCCGTCGGCGAGTTCCGCCAGCACGTCGCGGCCGAGCAGCTGTTCCGGCCGCCCCGTCTCCTGGGCGATCACCAGCGCCACCCAGCCCGGCCGGTAGACCGGGGCCATGCTGTCATCCTCGATCTCCACCGCCAGCAGCTGTTCGCTGCGCACCGCCACCACCGGATGCGAGCCGTGCCGGGCGGTTACCAGGCCGCCCGGGCCGAGAGCGCCGATCACCGGGATCTGGGGGCGCTGGGGCGAGCGGCCGAAGAGCAGGTATTCGGGGCTCGACTGGAGGGCGGCGGCAAGCTTTTCGACGATCGGCTGCGGCGGCATGTACTCGTCGCGCTCATAGGGTCCGATCACCGTCTGATGGCGCCCGATCAGGCGTGCCAGTTCGACCTGGCTGAGGCCCTTGGCATGCCGCAAGGAGCGCAGTCGGGAGCCGAAGCTGGAGAGCTCGCTGGCGAACATGGCCGACTCACGCAGTGGGTGTGCAAAGAGGATAGCTCTAGCCGCTCAAGGCATCAACTCATAGTTGTCACCGGCCGCAGGGTACAGCCGCAGAACCGGCTCCCGGGCGTCGGCCGGGACATCCGCCGCGCGCACATATGCGCCGGCCAGCCACAGCCGGCTCAGATCGTCGTAATGGCGCGAGAAGGGATGCTCCGACTGGCCGCTGGCGGTGATCAGCAGCACCTCGCGGGGAGAGGACAGGTCGGCGATCATGCGCAGCCCCGGCCCGTGCACGCTGGCAAACGGGCTGGTCGCCCGCCAGCGGCCGACATTGACCGTGGTCGCTCCGCCGGGACTCGCCGGCTGCCAGCCGAACAGCCGCCCGAAGAGCGGAGTCTCGCCGAGCAGGGGATGGGTGAGGCGGGCCGGATGGGCACGGCCCCAGCGCCAGCTTCGCCAGTCCTCGCCCTGGCTGTTGCGCAGCGCCGCCACCGCGGCAGTGAAGGCCCGGCTGCTGGCGGCTTCGCAGCTTTCCCGGGCGGCCGTGCGGATATCGTCGCACCAGGCCGCCTTCTCGTTCCGCACGCGCCGCATGAAATCCGGCCGGATACCGCGGTAGGCCGGGAAAAGCGCGCCCAGCTCGTCGCCATAGACGCTTTCCGCCAGCTCGCGATACCAGGTGGCGAAGAACAGGGGCTCGGGCCGCGCCATGTCCATCTCTCCGTTCCAGGCCTCGAGGGCCGCGCGCAGCTCCCGTGCTCCGGCGTCCCGCGGTCGCGCCGTCAGCAGCCAGTCGCGAAACAGGGGGAACAATCCGGAGCGGATGTCGAGCTGGATGCGCTGCATGCGGGCGATATCGATCCGCGGCCGGGCATCGAGCAGGCCGCGGATGCGCCCGGCGCGCAGGGGCGCCGGCCAGAAGCGGGCGAGCAGGGCGCTCTGACGCGCATCGCCGATGCGCTCGTTGGCATTGACCACCCGTCCCGAAGCGGGGTCGAGGATCTCCGGCAGCTCGGCGAAGGGGACCGTTCCCCGCCAGTCGTATGCGTCATCCCAGCCCGGCACCGGCAGGGTTCCGTCGCCGGCTCCGCGTCGCGGCACCCGCCCGACCACCCGAAGCGCGATACGGCCCCGGCGATCGGCATAGAGGAGGTTCTGCACCGGGCTGTCGAAGCGCTCGAGGGCGGCGCGTGCCTCCCGCCAGTTGCCTGCCCGGGCCAGTGCCAGCCCGGCTGCCACGGTGCGGCTTTCGCCCCGCAGCGCCGTCCAGGCGAGCGCCAGAGCGCGGTTGTCCCCGTCCAGCCGGCCGGCGGGCAGGAGATCGGAGATCAGCGGCCCGTGCCGGGTCTCGCGGATCTCGTGGAGGATCGGCTGTTCGCCCCGGATGGCGATGGTCTCGCGGCGTCGGGTCAGCTCGGCCCAGCCGGCGGGTGTGCGATAGCGCCGGCCCTCCGCATCGAGCTCTTCGAGGAACAGGTCCTGGGTGTCGGCACCGGTGGCGGTGAAGCCCCAGGCGATGTTGCGGTTGCGGCCGATCACCACCACTCCCAAGGGCGGCAGGGTCGCGCCGGTGATCTCGAGACCGGGGGATCGGAGCCGGACCAGATACCAGAGGCCGGGGGCCTGCAGGCGGAGATGGGGATCGTTGGCCAGAAGCGGTGCGCCGCTGCGGCTGCGGCCGGGGGCCACCGCCCAGCCGTTGGAGGCTCCGCCCTCCGCGCCGAAGGGTGGCAGGGAGGTCGCGAGGGCGGCGTACAGGGCGGTCTGCGCGCTGCTGTCGTCCGGCTCGCGCAGGGCCGCCTGCCGGCCTTCTGCCGATGGCCAGAGATCGGCGTAGCGCTCCGGCCCCAGCGCCTCCAGCAGGCGCGCCCGCAGCAGCTCCCGGCGCCAGTCGTTTTCGAGATCGAGGGCCATCACCCGGGCCCAGACCAGACTGTCAGCGGGCCGCCAGGGTTCGGGACGGATGCCGAAGATGAGGAATTCGGGTGGCAGCAACGCCCGCCTGGCGATGGCCGCGTTGATCCCCGCCACATAGGCCTCCACCAGCTCGCGGCTGGCCGCATCGAGGGCGGCGAAGTCGGCTTCGGCGCGGCGGTAGAGGCCGAGGCTGCGCAGCATCCGGTCGGTGGGAAGTGCTGCCGCTCCGACGATCTCGGCGAGGCGGCCCTGCCCGAGGCGGCGATGGAACTCCATCTGCCACAGCCGGTCCTGGGCATGGACGAAGCCCAGCCCGAAATAGGCATCCGCCTCGCTGGCGGCGTCGATGGTCGGGATGCCGAAGCGATCGCGGGTGATGGATACCGGCCGTTCGATCCCCTCGAGGACCAGGGTTCCTTCGAGGCGGGGCAGGGAGAGCAGCAGCAGAAGCGCGATCGTCCCGGTCGCCAGGGTGATCAGCTCGAACAGGCCGGCCAGAATCAGGATCGGGAGACGGCGCAGCGGTGACATGGCCATGGTGGTCGGCCGCTGGCTCAGGGCCAGGCCAGTTCGGCCTCGCCCTGCATGGCGAGCTGGCCTGCATCGCCGATCGTCACCAGCGTCACCCGCTTTGGCCGCGCGCCCTCGGCCAGTACCGCCACCTGCAGCGGTCGGCCGGCGAACAGCGGCCGCAGGGCGCGGAAGGAGAAGCGGGCGAGACGCGCCTCGGGCCAGGTATCGCGCAGCAGATCGAGCATCAATGTCGCCAGCAGCGGTCCGTGGACGACCAGGCCCGGATAGCCCTCGACCTCGCGCGCATAGGCCAGATCGTAATGGATCCGGTGGCCATTGTAGGTGAGGGCCGAGTAGCGGAACAGCAGCACTTCATCAGGCGTCCAGTCGCGGGTCGCCCGTGCCGGCACCGGCATCCGCCAAGGCGCGGCATCCGCGGCCAGCGGTCGCGGCTCACGATAGACGATGTCCTGCTCCTCGACGAAGAGCTCGCCGGCATCATCGGTGAAGCGGTGTTCGACGAGGACGAAGACCAGCGATCCCGAGCGACCCCGCTTCGGCGTGATCGCCCGGATGGTCGAGGTCCGAACCAGGCTCTGTCCGATCCTGGGCAGGCGCGCGATCCGCAACCTTCCGCCCGCCCACATGCGGCGGGACAGCGGCACCGGCGGCAGGAAGAGGCCGAGGCGGGGATGGCCGTCGGATCCGGTATCCGCCGCCCGCACCGGCTCCAGCGCGTAGAGATGGTGCCAGAAGGCTGGCAGCGGCGCGCCCTCCCCGGGCGGATCGCTGCGATCGAGGGCGGCGGTCAGCGCCGCCGCCGGAAAGGCATCGAGACGGGCCGCGATACTGCGGCTGCGGCCCAGCCAGGGGGTCGGATCGAAACCGTCGAGCGTGGTCATCATGCGAGTGCCCGGTCGAGATCGGCGATCAGATCCTCGGCCTCCTCGAGGCCCACCGAGACGCGGATCAGGTCCTCGGTGATGCCCATCGCCAGCCGCTCCGCCTCGGGAATGCGGGAATGGGTGGTGCTGGCGGGATGGGTGGCGAGGCTCTTGGCATCGCCGAGATTGTTGGAGATCGCGATCAGCCGCAGACGGTCGAGCACGGCGAAGGCCCGCTCCCTGCCGCCGCCCGTGCGAAAGGCCAGCACCGTGCCGCCGCCCTGCATCTGGCGGCGGGCGAGATGGTACTGGGGATGGCTCTCGAGCCCCGGATAGAGCACCCGTTCGACCGCGGGATGGGCTTCCAGAAAAGCGGCGAGCCGGCCGGCGGTCTCGTTCTGGGCCGCCACCCGCAGCGGCAGGGTCTCGAGACCCTTCAGGAGCACCCAGGCATTGAACGGGCTCAGCGCCGGCCCGGTATGTTTGAGATAGGGCACCAGTTTCTTTTCGTGGAACTGGCGATCGCTCAGGATCACCCCGCCGAGGCAGCGGCCCTGGCCGTCGATATGTTTGGTGGCGGAATAGACCACGATGTCCGCACCGAGCTCGAGTGGGTGCTGCAGGAGCGGGGTGGCCAGCACGTTGTCGACGATCACCCGCGCACCGGCGGCATGGGCCAGCCGCGCGACGGCGGCGATGTCGACCAGCTCGAGGGTCGGATTGCCGGGGCTTTCCAGGAGCACGAGGCGGGTCGGGCGCTCCAGCGCCCGCGCCCAGCCTTCGAGATCGGTGCCGTCGACGCAGCTCACGGCGATGCCGAAGCGGGGCAGGATCTCGTGCAGGATGTAGTGGCTGGAGCCGAACAGCAGGCGCGCGGCCACCACATGATCGCCGGCGGCGAGCTGGGCCATCATCGCCGCATGCACGGCGGCCATGCCGGAGGCGGTGGCGATCGCCTCCTCGGCCCCCTCGAGGGCGGCCATGCGGCGCTCGAACATGCGCAAGGTGGGATTGCCCAGGCGCGAATAGGTATAACCCTCGGCCTCTCCGGCGAAGCGGGCCGCGGCCTCGGCGGCGGAGCGGTAAACGAAGCCGGAGGTGAGGTAGAGGGCTTCCGAGGTCTCGCCATGGGGGCTGCGCACCAGCCCTTCCTGGACGAGACGGGTGCGCAGGCCGGGTTTTCTCTCCATTGACATCCCCGCAGCAGGTCGAAACGGCGAGCGCCCCAGCCGTATACGGCCGGGGCGCTCGCTGTCCCGGCCTTTTAGCGGCATGTTTTCCGTGGTCCGCAAGCCGGCCGGCGCAAATCACCACGCAGGGGAGCTCATAGGCGCGGCTCGGGAGCCGGTCAAGTATCGCGGCGGAGAGGGCGGCAGGTGGTTGACGCGAAGGGCAGCTTCGGAGATGATCGGTCAAAATCGGGCCGCGTCCGCGTTGATGGGTGTGTCCGCAAGAGAAGTCGAAGCGCCATCAAATCGGGGTCGAGAGACCGCGAGCGGGGAGACGATGGCGGTACATCACA
>CAYYZI010000189.1:0-5848 GCA_964475675.1 uncultured Geminicoccaceae bacterium | reverse complement strand
GGCCGGCGGGACATCTGCAGGAGCGCTTCCAGGCATGACGGGACTTCTCGATCGGCGGCGATTGCTGACGAACTTCGCGATGTTGCTGGCCGCGGTGACGGCGCGGCGCGGCTTCATCGGGCCCGCTGCGGCAGCCGACCCGGCCCTGCCGGCACCCGGTGCGTTCGCGGGCCTCTTCGGTGAGCCGGAAGCCGCGGTCCGTCTCGGTCGGCGATGCCTGAGCCGCGGTCTTGCGCCGGCCGACCGCCGGCTCCTGTGGCGACGGCTGCTCCGCGGCAGCCGGATCGCTGCTCCTTCGACGCCGCCGATCGCGGCCGCCGATGCCTGGCGGCAATGGCTGCGGGCCCGCATCCGCCAGGATTTCGCCGACGGACGCCTGCGCAACCTCGACGGCTGGATCGTGGCCGAGGCGGAAGTCGCGGGCTGGAGTCTGGCCGCGCTCGAACGCGAGCCCGGCTGACGGGACGGCCATCGTTTTCTCCGGGCCGATCGCGCTCTCCCCGACCTTCCGGTCGTTCCGATCGCATGCGGTGTCGCGGTTCCGCGGTCTGCTCGACCGCGCGGGGCCGCGTCCTCCGGCCGGATCCGAGACATCGGGTGCCCGATCCGGATGAGCCGCCTTCGACGAACGGGTCGTCGTCGCCCTCCCCCACAGGATGCACGGGCCGGCGAACGGCGATCCGGTGCCGCATTCGCGCGAGAACCGGGCGGGCCGGATGGTGGTCGCCCGAACCGCCATCCGCGGGGCCGACGCGCCAGGGGGCGAAGCGCTGATGACACCCTCCTCGGCTTCGGTCGCATCGTCCGCCGCAGCCTCGCCGGGGCGCGTGCCCGAAGCGAAGACGGAGCGGGCGTTTCGGCATGCGGGCAAAGTTCACTCCAGCTCGGTCACCGCTCCCGAGCGCGGCCGCATGATCCAGCGGAAATAGAGCTCCTGCGGCTGCCGCAGCAGAAAACCGACCAGCGGCTGGAAGCGGAAGAAGAGCTCGGCGACGATCACCGACTCCCCGGGGTCCAGATCGAGCGCCCCGTCGAGATCGGCGATCCCGCCCTCGATGCCGATCCGGCTGTCGGCATCGAGTCCCAGCCCGGCCCGCCGCTGCCAGAGGATGACCGGCCGATTGCCGGTATCGTCGCGCACGCCGGAAAGGATCGCGGCACCGTCGGTGCCCATGTCGAAGGGCCGGGCGATGGGTGTCACCGCCTCGAAGATGTCGTCCAGTTCGGTTGGCGAGAGGCTGCGTGAACGCGCCGACAGGTCGGCCAGCGCGGCCACCGCCCGCTCCAGCTTGTAGCTGGCGAGGATACGCCAGCCGAGATCGAGCGTACCCAGCAGCAGGGCGATCAGCACCGGTGCCATCAGCGCCATCTCGACCGCAGCCATGGCCCGCCGGCAGCGGTACAGCGCCTGCAGACGCGACCAGGTGCGGGACAGCAGGTTCATCACTCACTCCGCCGGGAACGGTTCGTTGCGCACCGCCATGCCGGCCTCGAGCTGGACCTCGCCATCCGGCGGGAAAAAGGGGCGGAACACCGGGATCAGCAGCCGCCAGGGATAGCGCACCCGGTAGAGGACCACCTCGTCGGGACCGCCCGCGCCCGGGAGCCCCATGTCGGCGTCCCACTGCCCGTTGCCGTTGACGTCGTCGTAGGTCTCGCCGGCATCACGCACCCCGTTGCCATTGTCGTCAACGAACGGCTCCGGCCGGCCGACCGAGGAGAAGTCGGGATAGACGAGGGTGTCGAACTCCAGAAGGGCGGGGTCGAACAGGCCGGCCGCGGCCTCCTCCACCCGCTCGCGAATGAGTTCCTCGCGGGTGGTGTCCGGAGCCTGCTGGCCGGTGATGCCGAAGCGGGCGACTTCGGCCACCGCGCTGGACAGCGTCACTTCCGCGGCCATGAACAGACCGAACTCGAGAATGCCCAGCAGCAGGAGGACGAGGGTGGGCGCCACCAGGGCGAACTCCACGGCGCTCACCCCCCGGCGATCCTGCAGCAGGGCGATGCGCTGCCCTGCCGGCTGCCGATCGGTGGCGCGGGGCAAGGTCATCGCTCCTACTCGGCGATCCTGAGGGCGCTCAGCTCACCGGCGATGGTGTGAAAGGCGTCACGCAGATCGGCAGCGGTCGGCGAGCGGAAATAGTGGCCGGGACTGGTGGCGCAGGACTGCATCAGCGCATCGGCTTTCTGCGGCGCCTTGAAGGTGATGGTATAGATCAGAATCCCCTCCTGCTTGACCCGATCGCAGAGCGTGCGGACGTTGGCGTCGGCCTGCGAAGCCGAAACCTCGTCGTAGCTGGAAGCGACGTTCTGCCCGTCGGTCATGACGATGAGAGCGGTCACCACATCCTCGAAGGGCTGGCGCTCGGGTTCCCCCCAGAGACCTTCCCATCTGCGGGAGAGGACCCGCCAGCCCCAGCGGATCCCCATGTCGATCCGTGTCGTGCCGGAGGCACCGAGCTGATTGATCATGGCCTTGGCCTCGGCCCTGGTATCGGTGAGGGGCAGCAGCCGCGGCGGACAGGGCGGCAGCTTCACCTTCTTCTTCTTCTTTTTCTTCTTGCCCTTTTTCCCCTTCTTGCCGGTGCTGTTCCCGGCCAGGCTCTCGCTGCGCAGGAACAGCTCCACCGAAGGCGGCGCGTCGGTGAGCCGCGTCGCCGTCGAACGGGATTCCACGCAGCCCTTCCAGGGCGATTTCGAACGTTCGGCGCTGGTCAGCCAGCTCCGCCGGTCATTGCCAATATTGACGCGTGCGTTGAACGGCACCACTCCGATCCGCAGATCCTCGGACACCTCTTCCGTGCCGAAGAGGATGTCGACCAGATCGTTGGCCGAGCTCTTCAGGGCCTGGATCTTGCCGCAGCAGCCCATCGAACCGGTCACGTCGAGCACCATGGCCACTTCGAGCGGCGCCGATTCGCGCACCACGACGGTGCGGGTTTCGATGCTCAGCGTGTCGATATGGGCGAGGCCCATGACCAGGGTGGGCATTTCGGCGCGAGTCACCAAGGTGATCCGCCCGGTGTCCGGATCCTGCTGGACCTCCACCGAATCGATCTGCACGCCGAGAAAGCCTTCGGAAAAATTGGCATCGAGGATGCGGCCGACGGTGCGCTCGATCGCCTGCGGGTCGCTTTCCGTGCCGGCGGCCAGGGCCGCGGCGTCGGCCGCCTGCGCCAGCTTCGATCGCGCCACCAGATAGCGGCCGGCATCGACCGCCAGCCCCGAGGCTACGGTCAGCGGCACGAGCGCGAGCGCCACGGTCAACGCCACCGCCCCCCGGCGGTCGCCGGCGAGTGCCGCCGCATGGCGGCCGAGACGGCCGCGGATGCGGCGCAGAAGCGACGACTCTTCGGCGTTTCCAGACCGAGACTTGCTGGACATTTCCGGCCCCTTTTCTTCGGCCCTTTTCCACGAACCTGGCAGCATTCTGCACGCTCCGGGTTAACAAACGGTTAACGGCCGGGCCGCGAACCCCTCCGCGCCGCGCATACGATGATGTGTGGAGCGCACCGTGATCGGGATCGGCGCCGGGACCGGCTCGTACTCGGTAACGTGTGGAAAAACAGGGACTTGGTGGTAGCGTAGCGGAGCTCCCGAGCAGTCGCCGGGACGCCGCGTCACGATTGACAGAGGGGCCGAAGATCGATCAGATGCGGCAGTAGAGGCGTGACCCTCTGCCAGTGATCGCGCCCCAACTCGCAGAGCTGGCAGGGACGAACCGAAAGGGATAGCGGGATGAAGGCCAGAAAACGGACGACACCGCGCAGCGAGAACGCAACCTCAAGGGGTCTCGAGCGTCGCGAGGTGCTGCAGCGCTTCGGAACCTATGCCGCCTACACCGCACCGGCCATGATGGTCCTGCTGTCCTCGCGGCAGGGACGGGCCGGCAGCTTCTTCCGGAAGGGCGGCGACGGCGGCGATGGCGGCGGCACGGGCTCGCTCGGCTTCTCCGCGTGACATGGGGGCATCCCGGGAAACGCGGAATTCGCGAGCCCGTCCCGACCATCCGCATCGACGAGCCGGCCGGAGCCACGCGGTTTCGGCCGGCAATCTCGTTGCTTTCGGCGACAATGCGATCCTGGCCGTGCCGCGGACGGGCCGCGTCGCCGTTCTGAATCCCCCGGCCCGCTTCGCCTGCGAAGCCTTCGCGGCGGGGCGCCCCTTCGCACAGATCGTCACCGATTATGCGCGGCGCTACGGGATCGCGCCGGGCCGGGCGGAGCAGGATCTGCGCGAACTGCGCCGGGGCCTTGCACGCATCACCCGCCGCTCCCCGCTGCCGCCCGCCGCAACCGGTCCCGCCGCGGCTGCCTGTCCGCCCGACCTCGAGGCGATCTGCGCCCCGGGCCCGCGGGCGATCCGTCTGACGGTGCACGGCAGCCGCCGGCTCGCCCGGTTGCTGGTCTTCCTCCTCCTGCCGGTCCGCACCACCGCCAGCGCCCGCCGCCATCTGCGGGTAACCAGATGCGGGCGCGCCTACGACATCTCCTGCGATGGCAAGCTGCTGACGCGGACCGACAATCTGCTGCTCGCCCGCAGCGAGGTCCTGCGCCACCTTCTGCTGCTGAGCCATGGCCGACGGCGCTGGCTGGCCTTCCTGCACGCCGCTGCCATCGCCGCCGAGGGCCGGGCCTGGCTGATCGCCGGCAGCAGCGGCTCGGGCAAGAGCACGTTGGCGGCGGCGCTGCTGCGCGAAGGTTTCGGGATCGCCACCGACGATTACGCGCCGCTCGAGGCCGGCACCGGGCTGCTCCACCGCGTGCCCTTCGCCATGGGCATCAAGGATGCGAGCATCGCGCTGCTGCACGGGACGCTGCCGGCAATCGATCGGATCCCGGCGGTACGCTTCCGCAATCGCGAAGTGCGCTATGTCGCGCCACCCGTGCTCGCTCCCGAGCGGCTTGCGGTAGGCGGCCTGCTGTTCCCGCTCTACGACCCGCAGGCGGCGCCGGAGCTGTCGCCGCTTTCTCCGGAGCAGGCCTTCACGCTCTGCGCCCAGGGCGGCGGCTGGTACGAGGGATCCGCGCGCCGCCTCGCCGAGCTGGTGCAGTGGTTCCGGCAGAGGCCGGCCTGGCTGATCACCTATCCCGATACCCGGTCGGCCCTCGATCTGGTGGTGCCGCTCCTGGGATCGACTCGGTGAAGAACTCGCGCGGCGGCAGCTTCGACCTCCTGTGCACGCTGCTCGACAGTGCCCTCCTGCCTCTCGAGGAGCGCGAAGGGGCCGTCCGGTCGCTCCTTCCCGAGGCGGTCGACTGGCCGACCCTGATCGGTCTCTCGGGTACCCATCTGGTCACTCCGCTGCTGGGGCTCGCTCTCCAACGGCTGCAGTTGCTGAACGCGCTCGATGACGAGCCGCGCGGCTACTTCGCGGCGATGATCGAGGCCGCCCGCAGGCGCAACCGGGCCCTGCGCCGGGACCTCCTGCACATCGCCTCGGCCCTGTCGTCGGGCGGGATCCCCGTGCTTCCCCTCAAGGGGGCGATCCGTCTGGTGGACGATCTCTGCGCGGACGACGCCTGGCGCTTCATGCACGATCTCGACCTGCTGGTTCCGGCCGCGCGGCTCGCCGAAGCGGGGCGCCTGCTGGAGGAATGCGGCTGGCGGCCGCTCGGTGACGAGCCCTGCGGCCTCGGCCTTCATCTGCCGCGGTTGGTGCATCCCGAGGCTGAAGCGGTGCTGGAGCTGCACGGCCGGGTAGTGCCGCAGCGGCTCGAGGTTCTGCTGCCGGCCGTAGCGCTGCTCGAGCGTGCCAGCCCGATATGCGTTTAAGTGGTCTGCCTGTGGCTCCCGGATCCGGCCTAGCAGTGGCTGCATCTGGTGGGCCAGGGTCAGCGTATGCCGA
>CAYYZI010000188.1:0-5850 GCA_964475675.1 uncultured Geminicoccaceae bacterium | reverse complement strand
AGCATCCCGGAACGCCGATCCTCTACGACACCTCCAAGCCGGTGGCCGAGGGCGGTCTCACCTTCCGCGCCCGCTTCGGTGTCGAATACGAGGGGGAGAACCTGCTGGCCGAGGGCAGCTACTCGGTGGGCTCGGAGATCAAGGACGGCTATCCCGAGTTCACCATGGAAATGCTGATGCGGCTCGGCTGGGATCAGGATCTCACCGAGGAGGAGCGGGCCACCATCGAGGCCATCGCCGGCCCCAAGACCAACTGGAAGGTCGATCTTTCGGGCGGCATCCAGCGGGTCGCCCTCAAGCATGGCTGTGCGCCCTTCGGCAATGCCAAGGCTCGCTGCTATGTGTGGACCTTCCCGGATCCCATCCCCATCCACCGCGAGCCGCTTTATACGCCGCGGCGGGATCTGGTGCCGGATTATCCGACCTACGAGGATCGCAAGTTCTATCGCCTGCCGACCCTCTACAGGTCGATCCAGCAGCAGGATTTCGCCAAGGACTACCCGATCATCCTCACCTCGGGACGGCTCGTCGAATACACCGGCGGTGGCGACGAGACCCGCTCCAATCCGTGGCTGGCGGAGCTGCAGCAGGACATGTTCGTCGAGATCAATCCCTACGATGCCAACACGATCGGCATCCGCGACGGACAGATGGTGTGGCTGGAAGGACCGGAAAAGGCCAAGGTGCTGGTGAAGGCCATGGTCACCGAGCGAGTGGGGCGCGGCGTGGCCTTCATGCCCTTCCACTTCGCCGGCTGGTTCCAGGGCGAGGATCGACGTGCCAAGTACCCCGAGGGCGCCGATCCCTATGTGCTGGGCGAGGCGAGCAACACGGCGCAGACCTATGGCTACGACTCGGTCACCCAGATGCAGGAGACCAAGACGACGCTCTGCCGCATCCAGCCGGCGTAAGGAGGCTAGACAATGGCAAGAATGAAATTCCTCGTCGACGCTGACCGCTGTATCGAATGCAACGCCTGCGTCACCGCCTGCAAGAACGAGAACGAGGTGCCGTGGGGCATCAACCGGCGGCGGGTGGTCACCCTCAACGACGGCATGCCCGGCGAGCGCTCGATCTCGGTGGCCTGCATGCACTGCTCCGACCCGCCCTGCATGGCGGTCTGTCCAGTCGACATCTTCTACCAGACGGAAGAAGGTGTGGTGCTGCACAACAAGGAGTTGTGCATCGGCTGCGGCTACTGTTTCTACGCCTGCCCGTTCGGAGCGCCGCAGTATCCGCAGACCGGCAACTTCGGCACCCGCGGCAAGATGGACAAATGCACCTTCTGCAACGGCGGCCCGCTGCCCGACAACAGCGAGGCGGAGTACCGCATGTACGGTGCCAACCGCCTGGCCGAGGGCAAGCTGCCGATCTGTGCGGAGATGTGCGCCACCAAGGCATTGCTCGCCGGCGATGGCGACGTGATCTCGGACATCTACCGGGAACGCATCGTCGCGCGCGGCTTCGGCGCCGGTGCCTGGGGCTGGGGCACCGCCTACCAGATCAAGGGCGGCATCTGAGGATCGCACGGGTCGGAGACAGGGTGTCTCCGACCCCCGCCCTCATGCTCCTGGGGCGGCGGGGTCTGACCTCGCCGCTTTTTTTCGGTCCGGGCCTGCAGTAAGACAGCGCAGGATGCGCGGAGGGACCACGAGGAATGGCGGAATCGGCAGCGCAGACCAGCGGCGGCGGCAGCAGCGTGCTGGGCATCGTGATTCGGGTGATCATCGCACTGGCCCTGCTCGGCCTCCTGATCTGGGTCGTCCGGGATCTCAAGGACCGGCCTCTGGCGAGCCGTCCCCTGACCCTGGAGAAGGGGCGCTATGTCGGCCCCGTGGAAAAGCCGCTGCCCAAAGAGCTGGTCGAACGCACGCGCCAACGGGCGCGGTTCGAACGCTTCTGACGGGGCTGGAGGTAGGCATGAGGATGCGTTCTCGCCGATTTGCCGGCTGGCTCGGCCTGCTGGTGCTGTTCTTCGTTCTGCCGCTGGTGGTGGTGCTCGCCCAGACCCCGGTCCCGGTGGTGCCGGAGAGCGTGCGGCCGCCGGCCGAGGCGGTCTCCGGCGATCCCGGACCGGACATGGTGACGGTGGTGCCGCAGCCCGCACTTTCCGACATCTGGCGGCAGATCCGCCGCGGCGTGGAAGGCAAGGTCTCGATCCCCGACCCGCTGGCCGGACGCCTGATCCAGTCGGAAGGCGAACTCTGGCGCACCCTGCGCAACGGTCCCTATCAGGTCTACTCGGCGGTGTTCCTGCTCGCGGTCATTGTCGTGATCGCGGTCTTCTTCGCGCTCCGCGGTCGCATCCGCATCCGGGAGGGGCGCTCCGGGATCCGGGTGCCACGCTTCGGCTTCTTCGAACGCTTCGCCCACTGGCTGACCGCGACCTGCTTCGTGATCCTGGCCCTTACCGGACTCAACATGCTGTACGGGCGCGAAATCCTGATGCCGCTCATCGGCCGCTCGGGCTTCGCCAATCTCACCCTTTACGGCAAGATCACGCACAACTACCTGGCCTTCGGCTTCATGCTGGGGTTGACCCTGCTGTTTCTGCAGTGGGTCTGGTTCAACTTCCCCAATCGTCACGATGTGATCTGGATCCTCAAGGGCGGCGGCCTGTTCGGCGGCCACGTCCCCTCCAAGAAGTTCAACGCCGGTCAGAAACTGATCTTCTGGGTGGTGATCCTGGGCGGTCTCTCCCTCAGCCTGTCCGGACTGCAGCTGCTGTTCCCCTATCAGCTCCATTTCTTCCAGGCGATCTTCCGCTTCCTCGAATCCTGGTTCTCCCTCGGCCTGCCCACCGAGCTCTCGCCGCTGCAGGAACAGCAGATCGCGGCCATCTGGCACGGTCTTTCCGGGATCGTGATGATCGGCGTCATCCTCACCCACATCTACATCGGTACCCTGGGCATGGAGGGCGCCTTCGAGGCGATGTGGGAGGGCGAAGTGGATCTCAACTGGGCCCGGGAACATCACGATCTCTGGCTCGAGGAACTGACGCGCAAGGGTGCCGTCCAACAACCTGCGGAATAGGCCTCAACATGCTGCGCAAAGCCCCGCTGATGGTGCTCCTGTGGCTCGCTTCCGTGCTCGCCTCCTCGCCGGCCACGGCGTTGACCCCGCACGAGGTGGCACGCCGGCTCGCCGAGACCTACGGAGTCGATGTGCTGCGGGTGCGCGAGCTCGAGGAGGATGGCCGGCGCCTGTATGCGGTCACGGTGATGCTGCCGGGCGGCAACCGCAACGATGCCTTTCAGGTCGGCACGCTGCTGCTCGATGCCGAAACCGGCGAGCCGGTGCCCCGCTTCGGCCACGGGCCGAGCGGCCACGAGCTGCCGCCGCCGGTCAAGGGATCGGTACCCGAGCCGACCGGTGATCAGATCCGGGAGCGGACGTTCGGGAGACAGTGAAACGGCGAGGTCGAATATGCGATGGCAAAAGAACCCCGAATTTCGCCATCCAGCAAAGGGTCCCGCCGGGTGGGCCGTCTTTCTCGCCGGTGCGATCGTCTGGACTGCGAGCGCGATGGCCGAGACCGATGCGCAGCTGGTCCAGCATGGCGGGCCGGCCAAGGCGGTGGCCCTGACCGGCGACGGCCGCTACGCGGTGACCGCCGGCTTCGACTACAGCCTCGTGGTCTGGGATCTGGCGCGGCTGGCGCCCTTGCGGCGCCTGCTCGGCCATGACGCACCGCTCAACGATGTGGCACTCTCGGCCGATGGGCGCCTCGCGGTCTCGGCCAGCGACGACCGCACCATGGGGGTCTGGAACGTCGAACAGGGGGCCTTGCGTGCGCGGTTGCGCGGGCACGAGGCCAAGGTGGCGGCGGTGGCCCTGAGCGGCGACGGAAGGCGTGCCGCCTCGGCCGGCTGGGACGGCACGGTGCGCGTCTGGGACCCGGCTTCGGGCCGGGAGCTGCGTCGCTTCAGCAACCCGTCGCGACGCTTCACCACGGTGGTTTTCGCCGAGGGTGGGAAGTCGCTGGCGGCCGGCGATCACACCGGCGCCCTGCGCCTCTGGCGTCTCGCCGACGGCGTCCGCCTCTGGCAGAAGAAGGGCAACGGCTTTCCCATCACCCGCCTGCTGCTGCTCGGCGACCGGCTGGTGAGCGGCTCCATCGACGGCACCATCCGCGGCCATGCGGTCGATGGCGGAGGCGAGCTGTTCCGCTTCGAGGGACAGGAAAAGCCGGTGCTCAGCCTGGCCGCCTCGGCCACCACCGGGCGTCTGGCCAGCGGCACCGCGGCCGGCACCATCTATCTGTGGGACCTCGCCGAAGGACGCGCCGAACGGGTTCTGCGCGCCCCCAGGGGACCGGTCTGGGGGCTCGCCTTTGCCGCCGATGGCCGCACCCTCTATTCGGTCCACAATGACGGTGCCATGCGCGTCTGGGAGGTGGCCAGCGGCGCCCTCCTCGCCGGCCCGCGCGAGCTCTACCTGACCGCCACCGAGCGGCTGTCGGGGCACGAGCGGGGCGCCAAGCTGTTTCGTACCTGCAGCAAGTGCCATTCGGTGACCCCGGACAGCGAGAACAAGTCCGGTCCCACCTTCTACGGCCTGATCGGTCGCCGGGCCGGATCCGTGTCGGGCTATCCCTACAGCCGGGCACTGGCGGAAAGCGGCATCGTCTGGACCGAGGAAACCCTGGCGCGGCTGTTCGAGCTCGGCCCGGAGAACTACCTGCCCGGCACCAGAATGCCCTTCCAGCGCATGCCGGACCCCGAGGACCGGGCCGAGCTGGTGGCTTACATCGCCCGCATCACGCGGCCCGAAAACGGCCCGCAGCAACCGGGAAATCGCCCATGAAACCGTTCCTGACCGCCCTGCTCGCGACCTTGGTGATCGCCGTCACGGTGCACTTCACCTTCCAGTGGCTGGAGCCGCAATGGAACAGCGCCGTGGTGCTGAGCCAGCCGACCGTGCGCCTGTCGCCGGAGAACCTGCCCTCGCCCGCCTGGTAGGTCACCGGGCCATTTTCCATCTTGCGGCAGAGGCGAAAACCGCGCATCGCCTGTGGGCGGGAGGGCCGATGAGCGTCTCCTGCGGGTGAAGGAAAAGCGTCGATCCAGGGGGTTTTTAGGGGGGAGCAATGGGCGCGAGCCGGGGACGCATCGAGGGACAGGGACCGCGCGGGAGAGCCACGCCACGGGGCCGTCAGGTGGATCCGGAGGCACTCGTCGAGCTGCGCGCGCTGCTCGCTGATCGGCCACGACGCCCCGATCTCCTGATCGAGCATCTGCATCTCCTGCAGGACGGCTTCGGCCACCTTTCCGCCCGTCATCTGGCCGCGCTCGCCGAGGAGATGCGCCTGCCCCAGGCGGCAGTCTACGAGGTTGCCACCTTCTATGCCCATTTCGATGTGGTGAAGGAGGGCGAGCAGCCCCCGCCGCCGGTCACCATCCGGGTCTGCGACAGCCTGCCCTGCAGGCTGGCCGGCGCCGCCGAACTGCACGAGGCTCTGCAGCGCTCCCTCGATCCCGCCCATGTGCGCGTGCTGCACGCACCCTGCATGGGTGCCTGCGACCGGGCTCCCGCCTGCATGGCGGAAAAGCGTCTCCTGGCCCCGGCAGTGGCGGCCGATGTGGCGCGGCTGGTGGAAACCGACGATCTCGAGGCCGAGCCGCCTTCCCATATCGGGCTCGCCGCCTACCGCAACATGGGCGGCTATCGCCTGCTGGAAGCGGTGCGCAGCGGTGCCCGCAGGGATGTGATCGAGGTCCTGAGCGATGCCGGTCTGCGGGGACTCGGCGGTGCCGGCTTTCCGACCGGGCGCAAGTGGCAGATCGTCGCCGCCCAGCCCGCCCCGCGCTATCTCACCATCAATGCCGACGAGGGCGAGCCCGGCACCTT
>CAYYZI010000187.1:0-5857 GCA_964475675.1 uncultured Geminicoccaceae bacterium | reverse complement strand
GCGCATGGCCGACACCCGGCTGCAGGTCCTGACCCGGCGTGCGGTGCTCGACCGGGTGCCGGGCGGCGCCGCGCTCGAGGCCGAGGGGCTGCTGTGAACGGCCTGCGCGCCCCGGCCCCCGCGCGCCGCCCCGAGGCGGCGTTCGATCCCGAGGCGTTGCGTGCCCAGTTTCCGATCCTGCGCACGGAAATGCAGGGGCGGCCGCTGGTCTATCTCGACAGTGCCGCCAGCACCCAGAAGCCGGCGCGGGTGATCGAACGTCTGAAATCCTTCTACGAGCGCGACTACGCCAACATCCATCGCGGCGTCTACGAACTCAGCCAGCGGGCATCCGCCCTCCATGACGAAGCGCGACGCAAGGTCCAGGCGTTCATCGGCGCCCGCGACTGGCGGGAGATCGTGTTCGTCCGGAACGCCACCGAGGCCATCAATCTCGTGGCCTACGCCTTCCTGCGACCGAAGCTCGAGCCCGGCGACGAGATCCTGGTCACCGAGATGGAGCATCACGCCAACATCGTGCCTTGGCAGATCGTTGCCGGCGAACGGGGGGCCAAGGTGGTGGCGGCGCCGATCACCGATGCCGGCGAGATCGATCTCGACGCCCTGGCCGAGCGGATCACCGGCCGTACCCGGCTGGTCTCGGTGGTCTGGGTGTCCAATGTTCTGGGTACCGTCAATCCGGTCGCCGAGATCGTCGCCCTCGCCCACCGCAAGGGCGTGCCGGTGCTGATCGACGCCGCCCAGGCGGTGCAGCACCAGCCGGTGGACGTGGCCGCGCTGGACTGCGATTTCCTGGTCTTTTCCGGCCACAAGACCTACGGGCCGAGCGGCGTCGGTGCGCTCTACGGGAAGGCCGAACTGCTCGATGCCATGCCTCCCTGGCAGGGTGGCGGCGACATGATCGAGAAGGTCAGCTTCGAGGGCACCACCTTCAACGAGATCCCTTTCCGCTTCGAGGCCGGAACCCCCGACATCGCCGGCATCGTCGCCTTCGGCGAGGCGCTGGACTTTCTCGGCGAACTCGGCCTCGATGCCGTGGAACGCCACGAGGCGGCGCTGATCGCCCATGCCCAGCGGTCCCTCGCCCAGATCCCCGGTCTGCGGATCCTCGGTGCTCCGAAGGAGCGGCGCAGCGCCATCGCCTTCACCCTCGAAGGTGCCCATCCCCAGGATATCGGCATGCTCCTGGATCTCGACGGCATCGCCATCCGTACCGGCCATCACTGCGCCATGCCGCTGCACGAACGGTTCGGCCTTTCGGCCAGTGCCCGCATGTCGGTCGGAGTCTACAATAGCGAAGCGGACATCGATGCGCTGACCGCCGGGCTTCGGCGCATCGCTCGCATGTTCCAGTGAGGACGAGGATCATGGACGAGAAGAACATCGAACGGGCGGAAGCGTTTCTCGAGCAGGACGAGGCGACACGCGCCGAGCGCGAGCGGCTGGCCGAGGTGGGTGCTCTCGGCGAGCGCATCATCGAGGCCCTGAAATCGGTCTACGACCCGGAAATTCCGGTCAACATCTACGAGCTCGGCCTCATCTACAAGATCGATGTCGAGGACGACAACACGGTGGTCATCGACATGACCCTGACCTCGCCCCATTGTCCGGTGGCCGAATCCCTGCCCGGCGAGATCGCCGCCCGGGTACGGGAGGTGGAGGGGGTGAAGGACTGCCGGATCAACATCGTCTGGGAGCCGCCCTGGACCCCGGCGATGATGACCGAGGAAGCACAGCTCGAGCTCGGGTTGATCTACTGACGGGAGAGTCTCTCCCGTGAGTTGCCTCGGGCCGGCGGCCGCATCATAACGGCGGAAACAGGCGCCGCCCGGAGGCCGCATTGTCCGCCCGTCCCGACTTCCCCGAAGCCTTTCTCTTCGGTGCCGCTACCGCCGCCCACCAGGTGGAGGGCGACAATCGCCACAACGACTGGTGGCGGGCCGAACGGCAGGGCCGTCTGCCCCACCCCTCCGGCGCTGCCTGCCGCCATTTCGAGCTCTTCGAGCAGGATTTCGACCTCGCGCGTGGCTTCGCCCACAATGCGCATCGCCTGTCGATCGAGTGGAGCCGCATCGAGCCCCGCGAGGGACAGGTGGACCCGGATGCCCTCGACCACTACCGTCGCGTGCTGGAGGCCCTGCGCAGCCGGGGCATCGAGCCGGTCCTCACCCTCCACCACTTCACCCATCCCTGCTGGTTCGCCGATGCCGGCGCCTGGACCCGCCCGGACAATCTTCGCGCCTTTGCCCGCTATGTCGAAACCGTGGCCGAGGCGCTCGGCGATCTCGTCGGCTGGTGGGTGACCGTCAACGAACCCACCGTGCTCGCCAAGCACGCCCATGTGACGGGCGACTGGCCACCGTTCGGACGCGGCGACTGGAAGGCGGCGCGCCGCACGGTCCTCGGCATGAGTCGCGCCCACCGCACGGCCTATGACATCCTCCATCGCCGGCTGGGTGACGTGCGGGTCGGCTTCGCCCACAGCGCTCCCTGGGTGATGGCGAGGCGGCCGGCCACCCTGCTCGATCGCTTCGCAGCGCTTTCGCGCGATCTCGCCCTCAACCGCCTGCCGGTGCGGCTCGCCGCCGGCCCGCTCGACTTCCTCGGCGTCAACTACTACACGCGCGCCCTGGTCCATTGGCGGCCCCGGGGCACCGCAAGGCTGTTCGGCGAGGACTGGCCCGGCCCCGACGGCGAGGAGCCGCGTCGGTTCAGCGAAATGGGCTGGGAGATCTGGCCGCGGGGGCTGGAGTTGCAGCTCCGCCGCTTTTCGGCGCTCGGCGTGCCGCTGCTGGTCAGCGAGAACGGTCTCGCCACCGGCGACGAGGAGGCGCGCTGCCGGTTCCTGCTCGATCATCTGGCTGCGGTGGCGCGGGCCCTGCGGGCGGGGGTGCAGGTGTGCGGCTATCTCTGGTGGTCGCTGATGGACAATTTCGAATGGGCCGAAGGATTCCGTCCGCGCTTCGGCCTCTTCGCCACCGACTATGTCTCGTTCGCGCGCACCGCCCGTCCGGCGGCTGCGCTTCTCGCCGAGATCGCCCGCAGCCGCCGCCTGCCCGATGGGCTCAATACGGCACGCGTCGCTCCGCCAGCCGCGTCGCGCCGGCAGCGGCCCGACGCGCGGCGATGAAGGAGTCGTGCTCGCTGTCGCCCTCGCGCAGCAGCCGCACGAGATAGCGGGTCTGGCGCCGCACCCAGGGTGCGCGCAGATGATAGGCGTCGAAGAAGGCCTCCTCCGGCATCGCCAGCTCTCTGTCGAGATCGACGAAGCGGGCGCCGGTGCCGGCCAGTGCCCGGCGGATGTTGTCGACATGGGCGGCGATGCGCTCCCCGCTCGGGTCGTATTCGGCGAGATAGCCGGGGCGCATCGGTGCCAGCGCGAAAAGATAGCCGATTCCGGCGCGGTCGAGGAACCGGGCGAGTTCGGCCAGCGCCCGGTAGCAGCGCGGATCGAAGCCGCCCAGGACGCCGCGCACGACGCGGGGCGGTACGGCGTTGCGGGGCACGTCGAGTAGCTGGCCGCCATAGGGGCCGAGTTTCATGCTGTCGAGGCTGTTCCAGTCGAGGGCGCGCCGGCGCGGCAGCTCGACGGCCATGCGCAGGGTGCCGACCGGATCGAAGTAACGGAAGTGGAACAGGAGCTCCGGCTGCTTGTCGAAGAGATAGCGACGCAGGTTCTGCGGGTTGAAGAAACTGCTCTGGCCGGGCGGGCAGGCCTCGAAATCGATCGCCGTCGACAGGGTGACGACCTGTCGCATTTCGGGATGCCAGCCGATGAAGGTGCGCAGGAGGAAGGCGGTCTGGTCGATCTTGAGACCGTTGACGCCGAGATTGAAGAAGTCGCGCGTCCCGAGCCGGTCCTCGACGACCGCCGGATCGACGCCGTAGAAGGTGGTGGAGGAGCCGGCGAAGACCAGCTCTAGGCGGGCGGGCTCCCGCTTCCGCAGCAGCCGCATCTTCTCGTCGAATTCCCAACGATTGGCGAAGCTCGGAGCTTTCAGGCGCCCGGCGAGGTCGAGTGCCACCAGGCCGCCGGCATAGGTGGCCGCGGCCGCGAAGGCGGCGATGGCGAACAGCAGGAGGAAACGCAGGGATGGGTTCGCCATCGGTGCTCCGTCAGAACTGGAAGTAAAGGAAAGCACGCGGTGTCTCAGAATAGAGCATCAGCAGCAGTACGGCAAAGGCACCGCCCATGCCGATGGCCTGCAGCGGATGGGCCCGCCAGTAGAGGAGCGGCGCGGCCAGCCGCTCGAGCGCCGGCGCCAACCGTGGCCGTCGCCACTCGGCGAGACCGAACCATTGCTGGGTGTTGGGGGCCAGGAAGGCGATGGCGGCTACCGCCGCGAGCCAGAACGCCTCGGGCATGCCGTCGAAAAGAAAGCCCGGCACGTAACGGAACTCCACGCCGGCCCCGGCGAGCACCGGGCCCAGCGGACCGAGCATCTCGAAGTACGCCTCCGGCACGACGATGCCGTTGAGGCCGAACATGCCGGCGAGCAGCGTGGCGGAGGCGTCGAAGCTCTCGGCCCGGAACGGCACCCAGGCCACCACCACCACCAGGAAGGTGAGGGCGCGGGCGAATACCCGGCCGAGGGCGGTGGAGCGGTCGGGGTCCTGGCCGAGGGCGCGGCGCAGGGCGTGCCAGAGATGGTTGACGACCAGATAGAGGCCGTGCAGGCCGCCCCAGACCACGAAGGTCCATCCGGCCCCGTGCCACAACCCGCCGAGCAGCATGGTGATCATCAGGTTGATGTAGCGACGTACCCGTCCCCGCCGGCTGCCTCCGAGGGGAATGTAGAGATAGTCGCGCAGGAAACGCGACAGGGTCATGTTCCAGCGGCGCCAGAAATCGACGATGTTCACCGCCTTGTAGGGGCTGTTGAAGTTGAGCGGCAGCCGGATGTTGAACATGCGTGCCAGACCGATGGCCATGTCCGAATAGCCCGAGAAGTCGAAATAGAGCTGGAAGGTATAGGCCAGCGCCCCGCCCCAGGCCTCGAACAGGGTGGGCGCGAGGCCGGCGTGGGCGGCCGCGAACACGGGATCGGCGTAGGCTGCCACGCCATCGGCGATCAATACCTTCTTGATCAGGCCGAAGGTGAAGATGCCCAAGCCCAGGGCGAAGTTGTCGGCCTGCGGCCGGAACGCGTCGCGCTGCGCGAACTGCGGCATCATCTCGCGATGGTGGACGATCGGGCCGGCGATGAGCTGCGGGAAGAAGGAGACGAACAGCGCGTAGTCGGCGAAGCTGCCGGTGCGCGCCTGGCCGCGGTGGGCGTCGACCAGAAAGGCGATCTGCTGGAAGGTGAAGAAGGAGATGCCGAGCGGCAGAAAGACCTGACCGAGGCTCCAGCCGGTGCCGGCCACCGCGTCGATGGTGCCGAGGAAGAAGTTGCCGTACTTGTAGTATCCGATCACCGCCAGATTGGCGGCCACGCCCAGGACCAGGAGCGACCGCGACGGCTGGCGGGCGAGCGCACGGCCGATCAGGAAATTGACCGCGATCGAACCGAGCAGCAGCAGAACGTAAGGTGGGTTCCAGTAACTATAGAAGACCAGGGAGGCCACCATCAGCCAGTACAGCGGCACACGCGCCGAACCACCGCGGGCGAGCACGTAGAAAACCAGCAGCGTGACAGGCAGAAAAACGCCGATGAAAACGAGCGAGTGAAACAGCATGATGGGAGACGGCCTGCAGGTCAACGATAGCAGCAGACTGCGCCCTGGCACCGCCTCTGGCAAGACGAGATTACTGTGATACTCTCGTTGCGAAAAGGCTCGTATACCGCGGTACGCGAGGCGGTTTGCGAATTACCAAATCTAGAGCGAGCCCACGTTCCCAAATGGGGGAATTTAG
>CAYYZI010000186.1:0-5883 GCA_964475675.1 uncultured Geminicoccaceae bacterium | reverse complement strand
GAACGTTGCTCGGCCGCCGCCACGGCCTCTGTCAGCAGCTCCTCCAGCCCGCCCGGCCGCATCAGCACCCGCAACGCCGCCTCGGTGGTGCCGCCGGGACTGGTCACCGCGCGCCGGAGCTCGGCCGCCGGTGTGGGGCTGCGATGGAGCAGCTCGCCGGCACCGCTGACGGTCTGGCGGGCCAGCCGCTCGGCGAGTTCCGGCGCCAGCCCGAGCCGCGCTCCGGCGGCGGCCATCGCCTCGGCCAGAAGAAAGACATAGGCCGGGCCGCTGCCGGATACCGCGGTAACCGCGTGCATCAGCTCCTCGTCCTCGATCCAGGCGACCTCGCCGACCGCCGCCATCAGCGCCTCGGCGCCGGCCCGGACCTCCGCCCCGCAGGCGGCATTGGCGCAGAGCACGGTCATGCCGCGCCCCACCGCCGCCGGCGTGTTGGGCATCGCCCGGACGATCGGCCGATCGCTGCCGAAGACGCGCTCGAAACCGGCGATCTCCTTGCCGGCGGCGATCGACAGCACGAAGCCGCTGCGCCCGGCGACCGCCCGGCATTCGGCGAGTACCGCTTCCATCACCTGCGGCTTGACGGCGAGCACCAGGGCCGCCGGCTCCAGCGAATCCGGAAGCTCGGCGATCGCCGCATGCAGGCGGACCGGACCGAGCTCGGCCAGCGCCGCCCGGCGCCCGGCATCGGGCTCGACGATATGGGCCTCGGTGGGCGGCAGACCGCACGCCAGCCAGCCCTCGAGCAGGGCACCACCCATCTTGCCGCCGCCGATCAGCAACAGGGGGCGAGGCAGGCTAGTCATCTCAGGCCTCGCCCTCGGTCTCGAGCAGGGCGGCCATCAGCGCCTCCTCGGGCGCCTTGCCGCCCCAGATCACGAACTGGAAGGCCGGATAGAACCGGTCGCATTCGTTGAGCGCGATCTCCACCAGATCCTCGATCAGCTCGCGGCTGGCCATCATTCCTTCGCGGAACAGCACGGAATGGCGGAATACCGGCAGCTGCTCCTCCGACCACAGCTCGAAATGGCCCAGCCACAGCTTCTCGTTGGCCAGCGCCAGCAGGCTGTGGATCGGCTTCTTCTTGGCCGAGGGCACCTTGAGATCGAGGGTGCAGGAAAGATGCAGCACACCGACTTCGGGATGCCAGGACGACCAGAGCCGATAGCCGGCCCACTGGCCCGGAATCTCGGCGGCGAACTCGTCCTCGCTCTGACGCTGGCAGGGCCATTCATGGGCCACCGCCAGCTGCTCGAGAAGATCGAGCGGATTGTTCACGGCCTCGGGGGTTTCGGTCATAAGCGAGGACACTGCATCCTCCTCCAAGCCAAGACGCGGCCGACCGGCGGAGCCGGATCGAACCGCAGAGGCCCCTGGCGACTGCCAGAGGCTGCTGGCAACATGGAAGCCTGCCAGATCGAAGCGAAGCTTACAAGCGAGCCGCGGATGCGCCTACCCGCTCTGCGTGCCCGTGTCGGCCTTCTTGCGGGGACGGCGGGTGGCGGGTTTGGGCGCCTTCTCGAGGGCGGCCACCCGCTGCTCGAGTGCGGCCAGCCTGGCCGCCAGCTCTTCCTGCTCCTCGCGGGCCTTGGCGGCCATCGCCTTGACCGCGTCGAATTCCTCGCGGGTCACCAGATTGACTTCGCCGGCGAAGCGCTCGAAGCGCTCCTTGACCCGCATCTCGATCTCCTCGCGCAGACCCGCCAGAGTACTGAGCGCGCCGCTCGCCACGCGCGCAAGATCATCGAACAGGCGGTTGTCGGTCTGCATCGCGCACTCCTCGAAAAAACCGTGGCTTCGTCTTCCAATCCCCATATCGGGCGATATGTCGGGAACGGCAAGAGCAGGGCTTGCCGCGATCCCCGATGCCAACTAAGCACCCGCCAGGGTTCGCCCCCTGCGCCACCCCCGGAGGTGTCCGTCCGCATGCTGTTCGCGATCCCCTTTCCCGCTTTCGATCCGGTGGCCATCGAACTCGGCCCGCTCGTCATTCGCTGGTACGCGCTGGCCTACATCGTCGGCCTCCTCCTCGGCTGGCGGCTGGCCCGGCGCCTGGCGGCCCGGCCCGGCTGGAACATCACCGCCGACGGTGTCGACGACCTTCTGTTCTACGTCACTCTCGGGGTGATCCTAGACGGACGTCTGGGCTACGTGCTCTTCTACCAGCCCGACTACTACGCCGCCAATCCGCTGCAGATCCTCTATGTCTGGCGCGGCGGCATGTCCTTCCACGGGGGCCTGATCGGGGTGCTGGTGGCGGCCATCTATTTCGCCCGCCGCACCGGCGTGCATCCCCTCGAAGTTTCCGACCTGCTGGCGGCGGTGGCACCGCTCGGCCTGTTCTTCGGGCGCATCGCCAATTTCATCAACGGCGAGCTGTGGGGGCGGCCGACGGATGTGCCCTGGGCGGTGATCTTCCCCATGGCCGGACCGGAACCGCGCCACCCCAGCCAGCTCTACGAGGCCCTTCTCGAGGGGCTGTTGCTGTTCGTCATCCTCCAGGCGATGGCTTGGCGGCCGCGGCGGCCCGAGCAGATGGGCATGCTCACCGGCGTCTTTCTGCTGGGCTACGGCCTCGCGCGCAGCTTCGTCGAGCTCTATCGCGAGCCGGATGCCCAGCTCGGCTATCTGTGGGGCGGGCTGACCATGGGCCAGATCCTCTCCATTCCCCTGGTTCTGGCGGGGCTCTATCTGCTGCTCCGCGCCTTCCGCAGCGCCCAGCCGGCAGCCCGGTGACGAAACTGGCCGACATTCTGCGCCGGGTCATCGACACCCACGGCCCGCTCGATATCGGCCAGTTCATGGCGCTCTGCGCCGCTCACCGCGGCGCCGGCTACTACCATCGCCGCGAGACCATCGGGCTCGCCGGCGATTTCGTCACCGCTCCGGAGATCTCGCAGACCTTCGGCGAAATGCTGGGTCTGGCGCTGGCCGCCTTCTGGCAGGAAAGCGACCGCCCGCGGCCGATCGCACTGGCCGAGCTCGGGCCCGGGCGCGGCACCCTGATGGCCGATCTGTGGCGGGCGACCGCCGGCGTGTCCGGCTTTCACGAGGCGGTGCGGGGCGTCCATCTGGTGGAGATCAGCGGCAGCCTGCGCCAGCTCCAGCAGCAGGCCCTGCGCGGGTTGCCGCTGGTGTTCCACGAGGACATCGCCGAGCTGCCGCGGGATCTGCCGCTCTACCTGGTCGCCAACGAGTTCTTCGACAGCCTGCCCATGCGCCAGTTCGTCCGCACCGCACGAGGACTGCAGGAGCGGCGGGTGACGGCCGACGCGAGCGGGCGACTGGCCTTCGTCCTCGATCCGCGGGTGCTGCCGAGCTCGGCGCTCGATTCCGTGGGGCTGGACGCGGAGAAGGCGCAAGAGGGTGCGGTCATCGAGATCGCGCCGGCCCGCGAAGCCATGATCGCCGATCTGGCCGCCCGCATCGCCGTCCAGGGCGGTCTCGCCTATGTTATCGACTACGGTTTCGATCGGCCGCAATGGGGGGACACGCTGCAGGCGGTGGCCCGTCATCGCCGGGTCGAGCCGCTGGCCATGCCGGGCGAAGCCGATCTCTCGAGCCACGTCGATTTCGCCGCCCTGCTGCGGGCCACGGCCGGGTCCGGCACCCGCCGCTTCGGGCCCCTCGCCCAGGGCACCTTCCTCCGCCGTCTGGGCATCGAGACCCGGCTGGCGGCATTGCTGGCACGGGCCACGCCCGAACAGGCGGCGGAGCTGCGGGGGGGCGTCGCGCGGCTGACGACGCCGGAGGCCATGGGTGCCCTCTTCAGGGTGCTGGCGATGACCGGACCGCAGGGTGGCGTTCCGCCGGGCTTCGAGAAGGACGAGGAGGCGGGGTGAGGATCGAAAGTCCGTTGCTGGCCGGGCTGGAGGGCATCGTGCACGGCTTCTTCACCCGCCGCGGCGGGGTCAGCGAGGGGCCGTTCGCATCCCTCAATGTCGGTCCCGGCTCGGGGGACCTGCCCGAGCGGGTGGCCGCCAATCGTGCCCGCATCGCCGCCATGCTGGCGATCCCGCCGGACCGTCTGCTGAGTGCCCGTCAGGTCCACGGCACGGTCTGTCTCGCCGCCGAAGAGCCCTGGCCGCTGGCCGACCGCCCCGAAGCCGACGCCCTCGTCTGTGCCCGGCCGGAACTCGCCGTCGGGGTGGTCACCGCCGACTGCGCACCGGTTCTGCTGGCCGACCCGGTGGCCGGCCTGGTGGCCGCCGTGCACGCCGGCTGGCGCGGCCTGCGCGACGGCATTCTCGCCGCCACCGTCGCCCGGCTCAAGGCGATGGGCAGCCGCCCGCAGGATCTGCGCGCAGCCATCGGCCCCTGCATCGGCGCCGCCTCCTACGAGGTAGGGCCGGAACTCGCCCGCGCCTTCACCGACGCCGATCCGGACCATGCCCGGTTCTTCGCCGCCCGGCCGGACAGCGACCGGCTGCTGTTCGACCTCAAGGGCTGCTGCCGCCATGCCCTGCTGCGCGCCGGCCTGCTGCCCGAGCAGGTGGAAACCCTGCCCCAGGATACCTGTGCCGAGGAAGCGCGCTTCTTCAGCTACCGGCGCAGCTGCCGGCGCGGCGAACGCCGGTTCGGCGTCCAGCTCTCGGCGATCCTGATCCGGCGCTGAGCGCCCTACTCGCCGACCTGGAGCAGCAGCCCGAGGCGGCGGGCACTTCGCAGCAGCAGTACGAACACCGTGCCGGCCACCACCATCCACAGCAGATTGAGGAGAAAGGCGCGCAGCAGCAGACCGCCGTCGAACAGCCCGCTGGTCAGCAGCTCGCGCATGCCCTCGAATACCTGCGCCGGGGGCAGCACCGCCGCCACCCATTGCAGCGGCACCGGCAGCACCGAAACCGGATAGTAGACCGCGCTCACCGGCTGGATCAGGAATACGAGCGCCCAGGCCAGGCTTTCGGCGCCCAGCCCCAGCCGCAGCACCAGAGCGCTCACCACCAGGCCCAGCGACCAGCCGAACAGCAGATTGTTGACGAAGAACAGCACCAGCGGCGGGCCCAGCTCGGCGACCACGTTGAACCCGTGGATGGGGATCGCCAGTACCGCCGCCCCGCCGACCCCGATCAGCGTGCGCACGAAGCTCATGGCGAACATCGACAGTACCAGCTCGAAAGGGCGCAGCGGGCTGACGAAGAGATGGCCCAGATTGCGCGCCCACATCTCCTCCATGAAGGAGAGCGAGACCCCGAGCTGGCTGCGGAAGAACGTGTCCCAGAGCAGCACCGCCGACAGGAACACCGCGGCGAAGCCGGCGAGAGCGCCGCCCTGACCGGCCAGATAGAGGGCGATGAAACCCCAGAGCGTGATCTGCACGGTCGGCCAGTAGACCAGCTCCAGAAGGCGAGGCCAGGAGCTGGTCATGAGATAGACATGGCGCAGCATCATCGCCCGGATGCGGCCGGCGGAGGCCCGCAGCGCGGCCCTGCCGGGAGGCGGCTCAGCCATCGGGATCGGTCCCCTCGCGGGCGATCTGGAGGAACACCTCCTCGAGATTGCGGCGGCCGAAGCGGCCTACCA
The DNA here is from genome assembly GCA_964475675.1 of uncultured Geminicoccaceae bacterium. Lineage (GTDB taxonomy): Bacteria > Pseudomonadota > Alphaproteobacteria > Geminicoccales > Geminicoccaceae > JALSRW01. Next base: position 360 of record CAYYZI010000186.1, on the reverse strand, counting down.
GCTCCGCTGGCGCGCCGCGTGCCGCGAGTCTGCCCTCCTTCAGCAGCAGCACCTCGTCGCACAGCCGCTCCACCTCGGCCATGTTGTGGGAGGCCAGGAACAGGGTGGCGCCGCTGTCCGCCGCGTAGCGGTCGAGATAGCTGCGCAGCCGGTCGGCATTGTCCGGGTCGAGCGAGGCGGTGGGCTCGTCGAGGATCAGGAGCCGGGGTCGGTTGACCAGCGCCTTGGCCAGCATCACCCGGGTCTTCTGGCCCGCCGACAGGCGCCCGGTGGGCCGGTCGAGGAAGTCCTCGAGGCGCAGCTCCGAGGCCAGTTCGCGCAGCCGCTCGCGGACCTTCGGCACGCCGTAGAGACGGGCAA
>CAYYZI010000185.1:0-5954 GCA_964475675.1 uncultured Geminicoccaceae bacterium | reverse complement strand
GCGTCAGGCGCTCGATTCTGTGGGGGCGGTGCTGGGGCCGCTGCTGGCCATCGGCCTGATGCTGCTGCTGGCCGGCAACATCCGTCTGGTGCTGTGGTTCGCGGTGCTGCCGGCGCTGGCGGCGGTGCTGGTGCTGATCGTCTTCGTCCGCGAACCGCCGCGCAGCGATCGCGGATCCGACCGCCGGCGCCGGCTCGGTCTGCACGATCTGGGCCGGCTGCCGGCCCGGTTCTGGCTGGTGGTGGCGATCGCCACGGTGGGCACGCTGGCGCGGTTCAGCGAGGCCTTTCTGATCCTGCGCCTGTCGGAGCTGGGACTGGGAGCGACCATGTCGCCCCTGGCCCTGCTGGTGATGAGCGTAGTCTACACGCTGTCCGCCTATCCCGCCGGCTGGGCGGCCGACCGCTACGACCGCCGACAGCTTCTGATCCTGGGCCTGGCCATCCTGGTGGTCGCCGATCTGGTCCTGGCCGGTGCCGGCTCGGTCACCACCGGGCTGATCGGAGTGGCCATCTGGGGGCTGTATATGGGCATGAGCCAGGGCCTGCTGCAGGCGCTGGTGGCCGATGCCGCACCCGCCGATCTGCGCGGCACGGCGTTCGGCGTCTATCATCTGGTGACCGGTCTCGGCCTCTTCGCCGCCAGCATGACCGCCGGCTGGCTGTGGAGCCGCTATGCCGCGCCGGCCCCCTTCCTGTTCGGCGCGGCATGTGCCTTCACCACCATGCTGGGCCTCATCTGGGCCGATCGTGCCATGCCACCTCTGTCTCGGAAAACGGCCTGAGGGTCGCCGGGTCGAGCCCGCTCGCGGCCGGGCGCCGGCGGGCCCGGCGGGCAAGGAAGAACGCGGCGGCGGCGACCGCCACCGGTACCAGATAGACGAGCCCGTCGCCGGCCGCCCAGGCGGCCCAGGATGCCAGGCTTCCGGTCAGCGCCAGCAGCAGCAGGCCGCAGCAGCTCGCCTTGGCCACCAGCAACGCCGTCATTCCCTTGTCGCGTGCCATCCCCGCCCCCTCAGCCGGCGCAGCAGGAAAGCCTGGAGACATCCCTGTCGAAGGTCTGCGCCGCCAGCTTGAGCGCCTCCACCGTCGTCAGATAGGGGAAGATCGTCTCGCCGAGCTGGCCCACCGTGAGGCCCTGACGCAACGCCAGCACCGCGGTCTGGATGCTGTCGGCACCCTCCGGGGCGAGGATGTGGGCGCCCAGCAGCCGCCGGCTCTCGCGATCGGCCACCAGCTTGATCAGACCGCGGGTATCCCGGGCGGCCAGGGCGCGGGGAACCTGATCGAGCGGCAGCAGCGAAGTGACGACCGCGACGCCCCTGTCCCGGGCGACGGCTTCGGTGAGCCCGACGCTGGCCACCTGCGGGTCGCTGAACACCACCGCCGGCACCGCGCTGTCGTCGTAGCTGTAGAGATCGCCCTCGAGCGCGTTGCGGGCCGCGATCTTGCCGCCATGTGCGGCCATGTAGACGAACATGTGGCGGCCGGTGACATCGCCCGCGGCGTAGACGTCCGCACGCGTGGTGCGCATATGGGCATCGACGGCGATGGCACCATGCGCGGTGAGGGCGACACCCATTTCCTCGAGACCGAGATCCTCGGTGTTGGGACGGCGTCCGGTCGCCAGCAGCAGACGTTCTGCGGAAAGCTCGAGCGGGGCACCGTCGCGCTCCACCGAAAGGACGATCTGTCCCGCCGCCTGCCGCACTTCCCGATAGCGCAGCCCGGACAGGACGCGGATGCCCTCCTCCTCGAAGAAGCGGGTCAGGCTCTCCGAGATCTCGGGCTCGGCCTCGGGCAACAGGCGCCGGCGGCACACCAGGGTGACCTCCACCCCGAAGCGGGCGAAGGTCTGGGCCAGCTCGGCACCGATATAGCCGGCACCGACGACGATCATGGATGCGGGCAGGCTCTCCTGATCCAGCGCCGCCGTGCTGTCCATCCAGGGAACCGCGTCCAGTCCCGGAATCCCGGGTACCGCGGGACGGCTGCCGGTGGTGACGATGATCCGTTCGGCGCGCACCATCACATCGCCGACCATCACCCCGTCCCTGGTCAGACGGGCGCGGCCGCGCAGATAGGTGATCTGCGGATACTGGAGCAGCAGGTCCTCGTACTTGGCCTTGCGCAGGCCGGCCACCAGCGCATTCTTCTGCTCGCGCAGAGCGGCCCAGTCGACCAGCTCCAGATGGCCCCGGATGCCGGCGAAGCGTTTCGCGGCAACCCCGGCATGGACCGCCTCGGCGGCCCGGATCAGGGTCTTGGAGGGCACGCAACCGACATTGACGCAGGTGCCGCCGATGGTGCCCCAGCCGACCAGCACCACCGAAGCGCCCTGCTCGGCGGCGGTGATGGCCGCAGAGAAGCCGGCCGAGCCGGCGCCGATGACGACGATATCCGCCCTGCGCGTGGTCATCCCGCCGGCCTCGACGGAAAGCCGACATTGCCGGTAGCGGCGATCAGATCCTCGACGGCCGCCGTCTCGTCGTCGTAGCGCAGCTCGACGAGGATGGTGGTGTCGCCGATATAGGTGATCGCCGTCACCGCCACACCCGGCACCTGTTCGAGGGCGCTGCGCACGATGTAGGGGCAGGCGGCGCAGGAAATGCCACCGACCTCGATGCGCGTCTCGGCTTCCTCCGCAAGTGCCGGAGCGAGGCCGGACATCACCAGCAACAGACCGGCCAGGATGGTTGCCTTGTTCATCGTCAATCTCCTCGGTTCCGCCGGGCCCGACGCCTCACAGCCCCAGCAGGAAGGGCGCCAGCCAGGGAAAGGCGGCGGCCGCGGCCACCAGTGCGGTCGATACCCACAGCGACAGCTCGACCAGGCGCCGCGGCAACGGTCGGGCGCATGCCCCGTCGGCGGCGCAGGCCGAAGCGGGACGCCCGTACACGCGCCAGTAGCCGTAGGCGAGGATGCCCAGGGTGGGGATCAGGAAGAAGGGCTGGTAGGGCGCCAGGCTGGTCAACGTGCCGATCCAGCTGCCGCCCACCCCCAGCATGAACAGGCCGAGCGGCAGAACGCAGCAGGCGGAAGTGAGGGTGGCGCCGAGCAGGGCACCGCCGGCGGCCAGGCGCTCCCTCCGTTCGCCGCCCGCTGCCGGGCCGGCGGCTCGGGCAAGGGGTGTCGCATCGGTCTGCATCGGCCATTTCTCCTTGTCTCGCGGCACGTCCAACCTGTACATGGAGCCTGTAGCGGATACAGGGTCAAGCCCCGAATGCGGGACATGCCCGGAAGGGAGCCAGCCGATGCGCAGAGGCGAGATCGCCAGACAGGCCGAATGCCATCCCGAAACCGTGCGTTTCTACGAACGCCACGGGCTGTTGCCGGCACCGCCGCGAAGCGAGGCCGGACACCGCGTCTATGCACCCGCCCATCTGCGGCGGCTGCGTTTCATCGTGCGCTGCCGGGCGCTCGGCTTCGCCCTCGAGGAGATCCGCAATCTCCTCGATCTCGTGGACCGTGGGGACTGCACCTGTGCCGAGATCCGCGAACGGACGATGCTGCAACTCGATGCGGTCCGGCGCAAGATCCGCGATCTCGAGCGCATGCAGCAGACCCTCGACGAGCTGATCGGCCGCTGCAGCGGCGATGAAACTCCCGATTGCGCGGTGCTCGAGGCCCTGTTCGATCCGGAGCCGTCGACCGCCGCCCGCTAGCCGCCGCCCCGCCCGCGAGCGGCGAAACCGCTTGCCCGGCAGGGTGGTCGCGTTAAGAGAAGCTGCGTTGCCAAGCCGGAGAAACCGATGCGGCACCTCACGACCCGGCGCCGTCTGCTGGCGGCAGCATCGGGGATCCTGCTCGCCGCCCCCGCCCTGGCGGATGCCTCGCCGATCGTGGCCGCGGCCTCGGACCTGCAGTTCGCGCTGCCGGAGATCCACGAGGCCTTCGCCCGCAGCGAAGGCCGGCGGGTGCGGCTGGTGTTCGGATCCTCCGGCAACTTCTATCGCCAGATTCTCCAGAACGCGCCCTACGCCCTCTATCTGTCCGCGGACGAGGCCTATGTACTGCGCCTCGCGGAGCAGGGCCGGGTGCCGGACAGCGGAGCACTCTATGCGGTCGGCCGCATCGTCCTGTTCGCGCCCGAGGGCTCGCCGCTCGAGGTCGATGCCGAGCTCGACGGTCTCGAGCGGGCGCTACGCCGGGGCGAGATCCGGCGCTTCGCGATCGCCAACCCGCAGCATGCCCCCTACGGCCGGCGGGCCGAGGAAGCGCTGCGCCACCGCGGCCTGTGGGAGGAGCTGCGATCGCGGCTGGTGCTCGGCGAGAACGTCGCCCAGGCGGCACAGTTCGCCACCTCCGGTTCGACCCAGGGCGGCATCTTCGCCTACTCGCTGGCCCGGGCGCCGAGCATGCGGGGGCGGGGGCGCCATGCCCTGATCCCGGCCGCATGGCACAGCCCGCTGCGCCAGCGCATGGTCCTGCTGCGGCCCGAGGACGAGACCGCCCGCCGCTTCTTCCTTTACCTGCGCGGCCCGGCTGCGCGCGAGGTGCTGCACCGCCACGGGTTCGCCCTGCCCGAGGGGAGCGGCTGAGCGGCCATGGATTGGGAGGCGCTCGGCCTCTCCCTCGAGCTGGCGCTCTGGACCTGCGCGCTGCTCCTCCCGCTCGGAACCCTGCTGGCGCGGGCGCTGCGCGCGCTCGATCCCGGACCGCGCCGCCTGGTCGGGGCGCTCGTCGCCCTGCCCCTGGTATTGCCGCCCACCGTGCTGGGCTACTATCTGCTGGTACTGATGGGCCAGACCTCCCTGCTCGGCGGGCTCTATGCGAGCCTCACCGGGAGCAGCCTGGTGTTCAGTTTCGAGGGGCTGGTCGCGGCCTCGCTGGTGTTCAATCTGCCGTTCGCGGTCCAGCCGCTCGATCGGGCGTTCGCGGCCATTCCCCGCAATGTGCGCGAAGCCGCCTGGGTCAGCGGCCTGTCGCCGCTCGCCACCTTCCTGCGCATCGAGCTGCCGCTTGCCTGGCAGGGAGTGCTGTCGGCCTTCGCCCTGGTCTTCGCCCATACGCTGGGCGAATTCGGCGTGGTGCTGATGGTGGGCGGTGCCATTCCCGGCGAGACCCGGACCATCGCCATCGCCATCTACGACCGGGTGCAGGCCTTGGACGAGACCTCGGCGGGGATCATGTCGGCCAGCCTGCTGGCCATCTCCTTCGCCACCATCGCCCTCGTCTATCTGTTCGAGCCGGGCCGGCGGCGCGATGGCTGAGATCCCCGCCCTGGAGGTCGTGCTGGCCCAGGAGGGCCCGATCCCGCTGGCCGCCGAGTTCGCCTGCCGGGCCGGCGAGCTGCTCGCCCTGGTCGGCCCCTCGGGCAGCGGCAAGACCACGATCTTGCGGACCATCGCCGGCCTCTATCGGCCACGGCAGGTGCAGGTCCGCTGCCAGGGCGAGGTCTGGGCCGACAGCGGGCGCGGGATGTACCTGCCGCCGCAGCGCCGCCATGCCGGGCTGGTGTTCCAGGACTACGCCCTGTTTCCGCATCTCTCGGCCCAGGCCAATGTCGAGGCGGCACTCGGGCATCTGCCGCGCGCCCGCCGGCCGGCCCGGGCCCGTGAACTGCTGCGTCAGGTCCATCTCGAAGGGCTGGAGACGCGCCGCCCGCACGCCCTCTCGGGTGGCCAGAAACAGCGTGTGGCGCTGGCCCGGGCGCTGGCCCGCGAGCCCCGCGTGCTGCTTCTGGACGAACCCTTCTCGGCGGTCGATCAGGTCACCCGGCGGCGTCTGCAGCGCCAGCTCGTGCTGCTGCGCCAGCGCCTGCCCGTGCCCACCATCCTGGTCACCCACGATCTCGAGGAGGCAGCGCGGCTGGCGGATCGCATCTGCGTCCTGCATCGCGGTCGCACCCTGCAGACCGGGCCCCCCGCGGAGATCCTCAACCGGCCGGTATCCGCCTTGGTCGCCCGGCTGGTCGATCTCGGCAACATCTTCGAGGGTGAGGTGGCCGGGCAC
>CAYYZI010000184.1:0-5962 GCA_964475675.1 uncultured Geminicoccaceae bacterium | reverse complement strand
GAAGATGGAATCGCCGGAGTCCTTCCAGCCCTGATTGGCGAGACCGGTGCGGCTGGCGCGCACATATTCGACGAAGCCGTCGCCGTCGCGGTCGCCATAATTGGCGAGCCAGTCGAGGGCGGCGACGATGTGCGGCCAGAGCTCGCGCAGGGTGGCGATGTCGCGGGTCCGCTCAAAATACATGCCGGCCAGGACGATGAACAGGGGTGTGGCGTCGACGCTGCCGTAATAGAGCCCGAAGGGGATCTCCTTGAGGCGGGCGAGTTCGCCCTGGCGGGTCTCGTGCAGGATCTTGCCGGGCTCGGCATCCGCTTCGGGGTCGACGTGGGTGGCCTGGGTGGCGGCCAGGAACCGCAGCACGCCGCGGGCCACTTCCGGATCGATCCACAGCATCTGCATGGCGGTAATGATGCCGTCGCGCCCGAAGGCCGTGCTGAACCACGGGATCCCGGCGTAGGGATAGGGTCCGTAGGGGGTGTCGGTGATCAGCATGTAGAGATCGGCGATCGCCCGCCGCACCACCTCGTTGAACAGTTCGTTGGAGGTGGCGATCGCCGTCGCCCGGCCGCTGGCCGCGCGGAGACTGCGCCGCGCGCTGCGCATGCAGCTCGCGAAGGCGCGCCGGTTGGCCGCAGAGCGCGCCTCGCCCTGCTCGACATCGATGTAGATGTGCAGCAGTCGCCGGCTGCCGGGTTCGAGGCGGATCTGCCATTCCGCGACGTTCTCGGTCAGCCGGTCGGGCGCCGGATCGAAGGTCAGGATGGTGCGCTGCAGTCGTCCGTCGCGCGCCCGGTAGGCGAGCACCACCCGGTTCTCGCCCGCACGTTCGACCTGCAGGGTGCCGCGTCCCCGGGGGCGATGGCCGCGCACCTCGAACAGGTCGGCGAAGTCGCTGGCGAAGGCCAGTTCCAGCGTGGTCTCCAGCGGTTCGGGCTGGAAGCTCTGCAGCCGCAGTCGCTCGAGGCAGCTTTCGCGGTAGAGGATGCGGGTGCGCATGACGTGCAGGGTGTCCCGCGGCAGCAGCAGCTCGCCCTCCTCGTCGAACAGATCCGGATTGGTCAGATCGGCCTTGAGCAGCAGATTGTCGTCGGTGACCACCGAGCCCAGCAGCAGCGGACGCCGGCCGGCTACCGAGAGGCGGAACTCGGACAGGATGCGGGTGTCGCGATAGTAGAGCCCTTCGGGACTGCCGGGGCCGGCGATGATGTCGCCGTAATGGTCGAACAGGCCGAACATGTCCCCCGCCTTGAGAGTGCGGGGGCGGCGCTCGAGCAGCGAGGAGGTCGCCGGGATGTAGAAATGGACCAGTGGCGACGAGGCGGGGCGGGTGGCGGTCTGCATGGCCTACAGCCCTTCGGCGGAGGAGCGGCGCGGGCGCGTGTTCGACATGGTGTCAGGCGACCGAAAGCTGCGGGCGCATCGTCTCCAGCAGTCGCTCGTAGACCGCGACATATTCGCGGGCCATGCGCCCGGCGCTGAAGCGCTCCTCGAAGCGGGCCCGCACCCGGCGACGGTCGATGCCGGCGATCGCCGCCAGGGCCTCGGCCGCCGCCTGTTCCGAGTCGACGATGTGGCCGGTGAGGCCGGGCTCGACGATCTCCGGCACCGAGCCGCAGTTCCAGGCAATGACCGGCGTGCCACAGGCCATGGCCTCGATCATCACCAGACCGAAGGGCTCCGGCCAGTCGATCGGGAACAGCAGGGCCGCGGCCCCCTCCAGCAGCTCCTGCTTGCGCGCATCATCGACCTCGCCGACGAATTCGACGCCGGGGCTGGTCAGCATCGGTGCGATCACCTCGCGGAAATAGCGCAGGTCGGCCCGGTCGATCTTGGCCGCGATCCTGAGCGGCATGCCGGCCCGACAGGCGATGCGGATGGCACGGTCGGGTCGCTTTTCCGGGGCGATGCGGCCGAGGAACAGGGCATAGCCGTCATGCCGGTAACTGGGCCGGTAGAGGTCGGTGGGCAGGCCGTGATGGACGGTGCCGGCCCGACGCAGCGGCAGCTCGCGCAACGGCGCCCGCTGGGCGTCGGAGACCGAGACCAGCGGCATCTGCGGGAATCGGCGATAGAGCGGCAACGGGTCCCACAGATCCTGCCGACCGTGCAGGGTGGTGACGGTCTTCCAGGGGCGGCTGCCGAACAGCGGATAATGCAGGTAATCGATATGGAAATGGATGATGTCGAACCGCTCGGCCCGCTCGCGGACCTGCTCGAGCAGCAGCACGTGATGCGGGGTGTAGTCCGAGACCCGGGGGTCGAGACGGAGGGCTCTTTCGCAGCCGGGAACGAGCTCCGCACGGGTGCACGAGTCGCCGCTGGCGAACAGCGTCACCTCGTGGCCGAGCGCCACCAGTTCCTCGGTCAGATAGGAGACGACGCGTTCGGTCCCACCGTACAGTTTGGGAGGCACGCTTTCGATGAGCGGGCTGACGACGGCGATCCGCATGGTGCTCGACCCTCACGATGCCCCATTGTTCGTGGTGGACGGCATGCCCACGGCGTTTCCGTGTTCGCTGTCCGGGGCCGGGCAGGACGCCGCGGCCCGCCTGTTCGATCGGACATATAAGAATGGCCGAAAGGGGCTGCAACGCCCGGGCGAGAGGGGCCAAGACCGTGCCACGGCCGCTGCTGCCCGCTGTTCCGTGGCGGGTGGCCGCGCTCAGTTCTGCTCGGCGAGCGCGAAGGCCAGCGCCGAGGCGCTGCCGCCGAAGGGCTCGAGCATCTGCTCCAGACGGGCACGGCTCGCCTTCAGCCCCTGCTTGCGGTCGGCGGCCCCGTTCTCGATTTCCAGGAGCTCCCGGTAGATGGCCTCGACCTTGGGCAGGATGTGACGCGCCGGCGCACGCCGGTTGGAATGATGGCCGACGATCTGGCCCGCATCGTCGAAGGTCGGCGAGACATGGGCCAGCACCCAGTAATGGTCGCCGTTCTTGCAGAGGTTGATGACGTAGGCGAAGATCTCGCGCCCCACCGCGATCTCCTCCCAGAGAAGCTGGAAGATGCAGCGCGGCATCGCCGGATGCCGGATGATGCTGTGAGGTGCCCCGATCAGCTCCTCCTCGCGGTAGCCGCTGACCGCCATGAACACATCATTGGCGTAGGTGATGCGGCCCTTGGTGTCGGTCTTGCTGACGATGGTGTCCTGTTCGCGGAAGAACCGTTCCTGGCCCGTCGGTTGCACGAGGCGGCGGACGGGGCGGGTCTTGCGGGGCGATCGGAATAGGGCAAGCACCGGCGAACCTCTGCTTTCTGCGGGCGCGGAGGATCGCGACCCTGTTGCAGACTGCCGCGCAAAGGTTGAGCAGGCGTTAATCCGGCTGCGACGCAGGGTCGCAGAACGCCACTCCGGGAGCCCCGCCGGAGGCTCAGCGACCGGTGCGCAGGGTCTCGGTGTAGCCGTCCACGGCGATCGCCTGGCCGTTGACTCGCCTGCCCAGGTCCGAGCAGAGAAACAGGATCATGCTGGCGATGTCGGCGGCGTCGATGAAGGTCCGCAGCGCATTGGTCCGCAGATAGCGCTCTCGCACCTCCTCCACCGGCAGGCCGCTGACCCGGGCATCGGCCTCGATCACCCGGTCGATGCGGGCGCCGGCTACCGGCCCCGGGCAGATGGCATTGGTGCGGATGCCGCGCGGCCCGAGCTCCATGGCCAGGGTCTTGGTGAGGCCGATCACCCCCCATTTGGCGGTGGAATAGGGGCTGCGGTTGGGAAAGCCGTAGAGGCCGGCGGCCGAGGAGAGATTGACGATGGCGCCGCCGCCGGCGGCCTCGATCAGCGGTACGGCGCGGCGCGTGCACAGGAACATGCCGTCGAGATTGACCGCCAGGCAGCGCTTCCAGTCCTCGAGGGAGAGGGTCTCGATGCCGCCCGTGGGGCCGGCGATGCCGGCATTGTTGACGAGAACGTCGAGCCCGCCCAGATGCTCCATGGCCTCGGCGAACAGGCGATCGACATCCTGCTCGCTGGCCACATCCGCCCGGCTGCGGCCGATTTCCGGCCGCTTCGCCGCGAGATCGCCGAGCGCCGCCTCGTCGATGTCGCAGACATGCACCCGCGCCCCGGCGTCGGCGAAGCTTTCCGCCGTGCGGCGACCGATGCCGGCGCCCCCGGCGGTGATCAGCACCCGTTTGCCCGACAGTCCCTGCATCGCCATTCCTCCCCGTTAGGGCCGCTTCGTTCTCGCTTCGTTCCCGTTTCTACCCCGCCTCGAGGGGCAGCCGCTGTCGCAGGAAGGCGGCCCCTTCCTCGATCGCCGCCATCGCCTTGGGCACCATCTTCGAGAGATGGAGATACCCGTGCAGCACTCCCTCCACCGAACGGAACACCACCTCCCGCCCCAACTCCCGCAGCAGGGCCGCGAGCACCACGCTGTCATCGTGCAGCGGGTCCATGGCGACGGCCAGCACGAAGGCCGGCGGGGTGGTGGAAAGATCGGAGGACAGCAGATCGAAGCGCGGATCCTGCGCCGCCTCCTCGGAGGGCAGGTAGCTGGTCCCGTAGAACCGCATCTTTTCGGCGGTGAGCCCGTCGGTGGCATTGCCCCACAGACGACGGGATGCGGAGTCCGAAAGACCGTAGGCGCCGTAATAGAGCAACAGGGCGAAGGGCGCGGGCTCGCCCCGTTGCCGCAGCCTCCCGGTCACCGCCAGCGACAGATTGGCCCCGGCGGAATCGCCGGCAAGCGCAAAGGGCCGCTCCGCGAAGGCGGCATCCCGGCGCAGCGCGCCGATCGTTTCGGCGATCTGTTCGATCTGCTTCGGGAATTTCGTCTCGGGGGCCAGCGCATATTCGATGCCGACCACGCCGAGCCCGCTTTCTTTGGCCAGCAGGCGCATGATGCGGTCGTGGGAATCCAGCGAGCCGACCACCCAGCCGCCGCCGTGCAGGTAGAACAGGAAGGCTTCGGGGGGCTCCCCGGTGGGCCGGTAGATGCGAAGCGGGGTGGCGATGCCGGCCGCATCGATCGAGCGTTCCTCGACCCCGGCCATCTCCACCGGCGCGTCGTTCCAGAAGCGCCGCTCGAAGGCGTAAGCCTCGCGCATCCGCGCCACATCGCCGAGCTCGACCGGCCCGAATTCGGCCTGCAGCCGGTCGGTCTCCTCGAGGGCGGCCCGCGCTTCGGGGTCGAGGCGGCTGCGGACATCGAGTTTCATCGGACCCACTCCGGCAGGATCAGCGTCCCTTCCATACGGGTTTGCGCTTTTCGGCGAAAGCCCGTGCACCCTCCTTCTGGTCCTCGCTGTCGTAAAGCCGCCGCACCGTGGGAAACGCCTTGGCGGCGATCCGGGCGATGGCCTCCTGCTCGGGCATGGTCCAGGTCTCGCGTACCACCTCCTTGATGGCGGCGAACACGAGAGGCGGCCCCTCGGCCAGCCTGCGGGCGATCTCCCATGCCCGTCCCAGGAGCTGATCGGCGGGCAGGATCTCGTTGACCAGCCCCCAATGCCGCGCCTCCTCGGCCTCCATCCAGCGGCCGGTCAGCAGCAGATCCATGGCCACGTGATAGGGCATGCGCCGGGGCAGCTTGACGGTGGCGGCATCGGCCAGCGTGCCGGCATTGATCTCGGGCAGGGCGAAGCGGGCATGCTCGGCGGCGAGGATCAGATCGCAGGAAAGGGCGAGCTCGAAGCCGCCGCCCACCGCCATGCCGTTGACGGCGGCGATCACCGGCTTGCCCAGTCCGGGAAGCTGCTGCAGCCCGGCGAAGCCGCCGACGCCGAAATCCTCGTCCGGCGCCTCGCCCGCGGCCGCCGCCTTGAGGTCCCAGCCGGCCGAGAAGAACCGCTCCCCGGCACCGGTGACGATCGCCACCCGGAGCTCGGGATCGTCGCGGAAAGCGGCGAAGGTTTCGCCCATGCGGCGGCTGGTGGCGGCGTCGATGGCATTGGCCTTGGGGCGGTCGAGGGTGAGCTCGAGAATGCCGCCTTCACGGCGCAGAACGAGGGGCTCGGTCGTCAT
>CAYYZI010000183.1:0-5965 GCA_964475675.1 uncultured Geminicoccaceae bacterium | reverse complement strand
GCACCTGCTCGGCCGCCACCGCATAGTTGATCACGAAGGCCCCGGCGATGATCAGCGTGACCACCGCCGAGGCACGCAGGCTCTCGAGCAGGACGTCGTAGAGACCCCGGAGGTCCAGCGCGCGATAGCCGAGGGTGGCGAGCAGCAGGGCATAGGCGGCGGCGATGGCGGCCGCCTCGGTGGGCGTGGTGATGCCGCCGTAGATGCAGCCCAGCAGGATCACCGGCAGCAGCAGGGCCGGCAGCGCCCGCAGGGTGGTGCGCGGCACCGCCGAGAGCGGCACCCCCGCCTCCACCGGGAAATCGCGACGGCGGGCGATCACCGCCACGGTGACCATGAGCGCGGCGGCCATCAGGATGCCCGGCACCACCCCGCCCAGGAACAGATAGCCCACCGAGGTGTCGGCCACGAGGGCATAGAGCACCATGGGGATCGAGGGCGGCACGATGGGGCCGATGGTGGCCGAGGCGGCGGTGACGGCGGCGGCGAAGCCGGCGGGATAGCGATCCCGCTCGCGCATCATGTCGATCATCAGCCGGCCGATGCCGGCGGCGTCGGCGATGGCCGAGCCGCTCATGCCGGAGAAGATCAGCGAGGCGAGGACGTTGACCTGGGCGAGACCGCCCCGCAGGCGCCCCACCAGGGCCAGGCAGAACTCCAGCAGCCGCCGGCTGACGGTGCCGGCGTTCATGAGATTGGCGGCGAGGATGAACAGCGGTACCGCCAGCAGCACGAAGGTGTTGAACAGGCCGTTGAGCAGCTGCTCGGCGGCGAGGGCCAGATCCTGATCGGTCCACCAGAGATAGAGGATGCCGGCCTCGATCATGGCGAGCCCCACCGGCACGCCGAGGGCGCCGAGCAGGAGGAAGGCGGCGAGCAGGACCGCGAAGCCGCCGCTCACGCTCCCCTCTCCCCCCATCCGCGCACGGCGGCGAGCAGGCCGAGGAGCGCCCGCACCATCACCGCCGCCATGAACAGCACATAGACGGAGAACAGCAGGTCGAAGCGGATCCCCAGCACCCAGGTGCGATCGATGGCCATGAACCGCACCCAGTCGAGGGTGGGCCAGAAGGCGAGGGCGAAGACGGCGAGGGTGAGCGCGTTGCCGGCCGCCTCCGCGAGGCGGCGGCCGCGGGCCGGCAGCATCCGCACCAGCAGGTCGAAGCGGACGTGGTCGCGCATGCGCAGCAACCAGGCCGCCGCCCAGAACACCGACCACAGATAGGTCACGAGGCAGGCCTCGAGGGTCCAGCCCAGGGGCGAATCCAGCACGTAGCGGCTGAACACCTGCAGGAGGAAGGACGCGAACATGAGGGCGAAGAACAGGGCGCCGAGGGCCTCGGCACCCCGTTCGGCCCATCGCACGAGGCGCGCCATCACCTCAGAGGGCGTTGATCCGCTCGAGCAGCCCCTCGGGCCAGCTCTCGGCATAGGGGCTGTTCAGATAGCACTCCTGGACGTGGCGGCGGAAGGCCTCGCGATCGGGCTCGGTGATCACCAGCCCCTGCTCCTTGAAGAACTCCAGAAGCTTCTTCTCGTCACGGATCCGGTTGTTGTCGTTGAAGAACGCGGCAGCCTGCGCGGCTTCGCGGAATACCTGCTTCTGCTCGTCGTTCAGCTTGGACCAGGTCTTGCCGGAAATCGACAGGAACACCTTGTCCACGAGATGGTGGGTGAGGACGATCTGTTTGGTCACCTCGTAGAATTTGGCCTTCTGATCGGTGGGCAGGGGGTTGTCCTGGCCGTCGATGGTGCCGGTCTTGAGGGCGAGATAGACCTCGTTGAAGGCCAGCGGCACCGGATCGGCGCCGAGACAACGACCGAGGAACTGCCAGGTGTCGGAGCCGGGCATGCGCAGCTTCACCCCGGCGAGATCGGCCGGCGTCCTCACCTCGCGGACCTCGCGCAGATTGAGCTCGCGGGTGCCGAGATAGGCGACCGAGAGGATCTCGATGCCCATGCGCTCGCGCACGAGGTCGAACATCTCCCGGCCGACGTCGCTCGCGAACACCCGCTTGAGGTGTTCGGGATCACGGATGATGTAGCCGGCGGTGAAGATCGACCATTCGGGAATCTGCTTGGCGATGTCCTGGGCCGAGATCATCGCCATGTCGAGATTGCCGCGCTGCATGGCGACGGGCTCGGTCCCCTGCTTGAACAGGGTGGCGTTGAGGTGGATCTCGACGTCGAACTGGCCGGGCAGCGAGCGTTCGACGTAGTCCTTGAAGATGTAGAGCATCTCGGCGTGCCAGTCGCCGGGCACCGCGGGCGTGGAGATGCGGATCTTCATGGGCGCGGCGGCGAGATCGGGCGTGGCGAGGGCGAGGGTCCCGGCGAGCGCGAAGGCACCCAGCACGACACGTGGACTGCTGCGCATGGATCCAGCCTCCCTTGGCCGTTTCTGTTCTGTGCCCGAAGCTTGCCAGCCGGACCTCGGAAAGACAAGAGAGCTTGCCGGCATGCGGGTCCGGCGACGGGACCCCTCAGAGTACCTCGGCCACCCGCTCGGGCGGACGCGCGAGCACCACGCCCCTGTCCGTCTCCACCAGCGGACGCTCCAGCAGTCGCGGCTCGCGGACCAGCAGATCGAGCAGCTCCTCGTCGGAGAGTCCCGCAGGATCGAGGCCGAGCGCCCGTGCATCCCTTACCCGCAGCACCTCGCGCGGCGTGAGGCCGGCGCGCCGCAGCAACCGGTCCAACGCCTCGCGCGTCGGCGGCGACTCGAGATAGAGGACGATCTCCGGCTCCAGCCCCCGTGCCCGGATCAGTTCCAGCGCCCGCCGCGACTTGCTGCAGCGGGGATTGTGATAGATGCGCACCCGCACCGGTCCGCTCCCGCCGTCCCCTCTCCCGATGGCCCGACCCGGCTGCGTTGTCCAGACCGGGGTGGCCGCCGTCTCCGCTCTCGCCATATCCCGGCGCGGAGATCGACCATGTCCGACCGTCGCCCGTTGCCGAGACCGCTCTACGAGTTCTTCCGCCTGCCCGCCGGCCGGCCCTGGTCGATGCTCGCGCTATTGTTCGGTGCCAGCCTCGCCGAGGGGCTCGGGCTCGCCACCGTGCTGCCGGTGCTCTCCGTGGCGGCCGAGGGCGATGCCGGCCAGTCGCCGATCGCCCGTGCGCTGCGCACCGCCTTCGCGACCCTCGGTCTGGAGCCCGCCTTCGGCTCCCTCGTCCTGCTGGTGGTGCTCGCCTTCGCCTGCCGCACCGCCTTCATGGTGCGGGTCTACCGCAGTGTGGCGGCGCGCTCGGCGGCGGTCGCCTCCGCCTTCCGGCGGGAACTGCTGGAGGCCCTGCTCGCCGCCGGCCTGCCCTATTTCGTGCGCGCACCCGCAGGCCGCTATGCCAACGCCCTCGGTTTCGAGTCCCAGCGGTGCGGCGAGGGCTACATGCTGGCGGCCAACTTCCTCGTCTTCACGGTGCAGAGCCTCGCCTATCTCGCCGTGGCGCTCCTGGTCTCCTGGCGCATCGCCCTGCTCGCCCTGCTGATCGGCGGCAGCGCCGCCCTGCTGCTCGGCGGTCTGGTGCGCCGCACCCGGCGCGCCGGCTACAAGCGGGTGCGCCATGCGCGCGAGATGGCCGAGCTGCTCACCGACACCCTCGCCAACATCCGCCCCATCAAGGCCATGGCGCGCGAGGCGGGCTATCTCCGCCTGCTGCTCGAGCGCGTGCGCCGTCTGGAGGCGGCGGTCCGCCGGCAGCTCGCCAACCGCGAGACGCTCCAGTATCTGCACGAGGGACTGCTGGTGCTGTTCCTCGCCGCCGGCTTCTATCTGGCACATGCGGTCTTCGCCGTAGCGGTGCCGGAGCTGGTGGTGAGCGGGCTGGTGCTGGCGCGCACCGCCTCGACCCTCGGCAAGCTGCAGAAGTCCTACCAGCGGCTGGTCGAGGTGGAGGGCGCCTTCGACCATGTGCGCGCCCTGGCGGCCGAGGCGCGAGCGGCGGCCGAGCCCAATCCCGGCACCCTGCCCCCGCCGCCCCTCACCCGGGGCATCCGCTTCGCCGGCGTGCACTTCGCCTACGGCACGCGGCCGGTGTTCCGCGACCTCGCCCTGGAGCTGCCGGCGCACCGGCTGATCGTCCTGGCGGGCCCTTCGGGCGTCGGCAAGACCACCCTGCTCGACCTGCTGCTCGGCTTCCTCGAGCCGCAGGCCGGCGAGATCCTGATCGACGGCATTCCGCTCGCCCGCCTCGACCGGTCGGCCTGGCGCCGGCAGATCGGCTATGCCCCGCAGGAACTCACCCTGCTGCACGCGAGTGTACGCGACAATCTCACCCTGGGGGATCCGACCCTCGACGAGCGGGCCATCCTTGAGGCCCTCGAGCTCGCCGAGGCCCGGGCCTTCGTCGAGGCCCTGCCGGACGGACTCGAGACGGTGGTGGGCGAGCGCGGCAGCCGCCTTTCCGGCGGCCAGCGTCAGCGCCTCGCCCTCGCCCGCGCCCTTCTGGGCCGGCCGCGGCTGCTGGTGCTGGACGAGGTGACGAGCGCCCTCGATCGTGCCACCGAACGGCGCATCTGCGCGCGCATCGCCGCGCTGCGCGACGAGCTGACGATCCTCGCCGTCACCCACCGACCGGCCTGGCTGGAGGTGGCGGATCTGGTGGTGGAGCTGGAGCGCACGGAGGAGGGGAGTCGCCCGCGGATCCGTGCACATACGACTTCCGCGGAATAACCGGCGCGAACGGCCGTCAACCGGGGCGAAGCGACGTGCCCACCACAGCCTGCAGGGAGTGCCACGGTGTCACGCTCGAGTTGGACCGCGTTCCTCCGGGGGATCGCGCTCGGCCCGGTGCTGCTGCTCCTGTCGATCCCGTCCGCCGGTGCCTCGCCGTCGCGGATCGGTGTGGTGAAGGACTGCAACGACTACAAGAGCGTCTATCACCCGGGCAAGGGCGGCTGCTACTATCTCTCTCTCGACCGCGCGCTGGAGGCGGCCCTGCCGCAGCTGTGCTCGCTGTCCGCACCGCGCAGACTTCCGCCCCGCCGCAGCTGGACCGACCGCCGCTATGTGAGCCCTTACACGGGCAAGCGCGGCTATACCGGCATCCGCATCGACGAGACCATCAACGCCAATTTCGACGCCTTCAAGCGCGCCTGGTGCTCGGGCAACACCGCCACCGTCGCCGGCGGCAAGGGCGGCGGCTCCGGGAACGCCGGCCCGACCGCCACCCGCGGCAGGAAGGGCAGCACCCCGACCACCACCGCCTCCAACACCCGCACCAACAAGGGGGGGACCACGGGCGATCGTGTGCCAACCGTTTCCTCCTCGCCCGTGACCACCGCGTCGGGTGACCCGGTGCCCTGGCTGTCGGGGATGCACTGCGAGTGGCAGAAGACCAATCCCCGGGCCCTCGCCGCCTGGCGTGGACACCCCCTGGAGATCGCCCAGGCGTTCGTATTCAAATGGGGGTACATGGCCAATATCGAAAAACTGGTCGCCCGCTACAAGCGGGGCAATCCCGGCGCCAAGCTGATGCTCTCTCTCCCCCTGCTGGCCGAGAAGGACATCGGCGATTTCCGGGGATGCGTGAGCGGCAAATTCGATGCCCGCTATCGGGAATTCGCCCGCAAGCTGGTGGAGAGCGGCGCGGGTGACGCCCATATCCGCCTGGCGGCCGAGTTCAACAATCGCAGTGACCGCTATCGGGCCTTCGCCGACCCCCGGGGTTTCGTCGCCTGCTATCGTCGGGTTGTCCGGGTGCTGAAATCGGTCGCGCCGAATCTCAAGGTCGAATGGGGCCCGAACCGCACCGGCAAGAGCTACAAGGCCGCGGCCTTGGTGCGTAAATTCTGGCCTGGAGACGAATATGTTGATGGGGTAACTCTTTCATTCTACGATCATTCGCCAGCTGCCAAGGATATCAACTGGTGGAGGAAGTGGTTCGAGGACGAACTGAACTGGTGGGCCTCGTTCGTGCGTAGCAAGGGCATCAAGTTGAATTTCGCGGAATGGGGAATCAACAA
>CAYYZI010000182.1:0-5991 GCA_964475675.1 uncultured Geminicoccaceae bacterium | reverse complement strand
GAAAGCGCGTCTGGCCGCGATGGATGTGGACGCGGCCCAGTTCGGCGCAGCGGTGGAGCTCGGGGAACATCTTGCCGGGATTGAGGATCTGGGTGGGGTCGAAGGCACATTTGACCCGCTGCTGCTGGTTCAGATCCTCCTCGTCGAACATCACCGGCATCAGGTCACGTTTCTCGATGCCCACCCCGTGCTCGCCGGTCAGCACGCCGCCCACCTCGACGCAGAGCCTGAGGATCTCGGCCCCGAACTCCTCGGCCTTTTCCAGTTCGCCCGGCTTGTTGGCATCGTAGAGGATGAGCGGGTGGAGGTTGCCGTCACCGGCATGGAAGACGTTGGCCACGGCGAGGCCGAAGCGTTCGCTCATCTCATTGATGCCCGCCAGCACCTCGGCCAGCCGGCCGCGCGGGATGGTGCCGTCCATGCAGTAATAGTCCGGCGAGATGCGTCCCACCGCGGGAAAGGCGTTCTTGCGCCCGGCCCAGAACCGCAGCCGCTCCTCCTCGCTTTCGCTGGCCTTGGTGAAGAAGGCACCGTGCTGGCGGGCGATGGCGGTGACCGTGCCGATCAGATGCTCGACCTCGGCGGCCGGCCCGTCGAGCTCGCAAATGAGCAGCGCCTCGGCCTCGCGGGGATATCCCGCCTGGCAGAAATCCTCGGCGGCGTTGATCGCCGGTT
Organism: uncultured Geminicoccaceae bacterium; assembly: GCA_964475675.1. Taxonomy (GTDB): domain Bacteria; phylum Pseudomonadota; class Alphaproteobacteria; order Geminicoccales; family Geminicoccaceae; genus JALSRW01. The sequence goes on along the minus strand of CAYYZI010000182.1, from coordinate 5,316 downwards.
TGTCCATCATTTCCAGACCGGCGGGGATGATGCCGTTGCCGATGATCGAGGCGACGCAGTCGCCGGCCTTGACCACGCTCTCGAAGGCCATCAGCACCGCCCGTGCCGTCTCCGGTGCCCGGAGAATGCGCACCGTGACCTCGGTGATCACTCCCAAGAGCCCCTCCGAGCCGGTCAGCAGGCCGATCAGATCATAGGCCTCGGCATCGAGATGCCTGCCGCCGAGGCGGAGGATCTCGCCATCGGTGGTGACCAGTTCGATGCCGAGAATGTTGTTGGTGGTGAGCCCGTATTTGAGACAGTGCACGCCTCCCGAATTCTCCGCCACATTGCCGCCGATGGTGCAGGCGATCTGCGAGGAGGGGTCGGGCGCATAGTAGAAGCCGGCATGCTCGACGGCGCGGGTGATGCCGAGATTGGTGACCCCGGGCTGGGCGGTGACCGTGCGGTTCTCGAAATCGATGTCGAGGATGCGGTTGAACTTGGACATGCCGAGAACGATGCCGTCGCTGATCGGCAGCGCACCGCCCGACAGCGAGGTACCGGCGCCGCGCGGCACCACCTTGATGCCCTCTTCCCGGCAGTAGCGGAGAACCCCGGCCACCTGCGAGGTGGTTTCCGGCAGCACGACCGCCAGCGGCAGATTGCGATAGGCGGTCAGCCCGTCGCATTCATAGGCCCGCAGTTCGTCGGGATGGTCGATCACCCCCTCCCCCGGCACCATCCGGCGCAGATCGGCAATGATGCGCTCGCGGCGGGCGAGGATCTCGGGATCGGGTTCGGGCAGGGCTATCTGCATCGGTCCTCTCCGGCGCGGGGAGTCGGCCGCCTACCGGATATAGGTGGCGGCGGCCGCCCCGGTAAGCGGCGGGCGCTCAGTCGCCGCCCCCGGCCACTTCGGCATCGGCCAGGAATTCGAGCGCCCGGACCATCGCCGAATGGTCCCATCCCGCCCCGCCATGGGCGCGGCAGGCGTTGAACAGCTCCTGCGCGGTGGCGGTGTTGGGCAGGGACAGGCCCATCTGCCTGGCCCCGTCGAGGGCGAGGCCGAGATCCTTCTGATGGAGCTCGATGCGAAAACCCGGATCGAAGGTCCGCTCGATCATCCGCAGCCCGTGCACCTCGAGGATCTTGGAGCCGGCGAAGCCGCCCATCAGCGCCTGCCGCACCCGCGCCGGATCGGCCCCCGCCTTGGCCGCGAACAGCAGCCCCTCGGCCACCGCCTCGATGGTCAGGGCGACGATGATCTGGTTGGCCACCTTGGCGGTCTGCCCGTCGCCGTTGGGGCCGATCAGGGTGATGTTCTTGCCCATCAGCTCGAACAGCGGCCTGGCGCGCTCGAAGGCGGGTTGCGGCCCGCCCACCATGATCGTCAGAGTGCCGGCCTTGGCCCCCACCTCGCCACCGGAGACCGGCGCATCGAGATAGTCGCAGCCCAAGGCATTGATGCGGGCCGCGAATTCCTTGGTGGCCAGCGGCGCGATCGAGCTCATGTCGATGACCAGCTTGCCCGCCGAGAGGCCGTCGGCCACCCCGTTCTCGCCGAACAGCACCTTCTCCACATCCGGCGTGTCGGGCAGCATGGTGATGATCACATCGGCGGCGGCCGCCACCTCGCGCGGCGTGTCGTGGGCGATGCCGCCGGCATCGACGAGATCCTGCGGGACCCCGGAGCGGCTCATCAAGTGAACCTCGTGGCCGCCGCTGATGAGATGTCCGGCCATGGGCCTGCCCATGATGCCGAGACCGATGAATCCGACTTTCATGATCCTCCTCCCCGGAAATCCGTGTTCAACGCGCGGCACCGCGCCAGCGGCTCAGCCAGCCCAGCCCCGAACGCGTGTCCTCGAGCGGCTTGTACTCGCATCCGACCCAGCCGGCATAGCCCCGCGCGTCGAGATGGCCGAAGACGAAATCGTAGTTGATCTCTCCCGTGCCCGGCTCGTGGCGGCCGGGATGGTCGGCGATCTGGACATGGGCGATGCGGCTCTGCAGCCGGTCGAAGGTCGGGGTGAGGTCGCCCTGCATGATCTGCATGTGATAGAAATCGTACTGCAGGAACAGATTGTCGCTGCCCACCGCATCCATGATGCGCAGCGCGTGATCGGTGCGGGAGACGAAAAAGCCGGGGATGTCGCGGGTGTTGATGGGCTCCAGCAGCAGGCGGATGCCGGTATCGGCGAGGGCCCGGGCGGCGAAGGCCAGATTCTCGACCAGCACCGCTTCCAGCCGCTCGCGGTCGGCACCGGGCGGGGCGATGCCGGCCAGGCAGTTGAGCTGGCGGCAGCCCAGGGTGCGGGCATAGTCGATCGCCCGGGCGACACCTTCGCGGAACTCCCCGACCCGGTCGGGCAGGCAGCCGATGCCCCGCTCGCCCCTGTCCCAGTCGCCGGCGGGAAGGTTGAACAGCACCTGCTCGAGGCCGTTTTCCTCGAGCCGGGCGGCCAGGGTCTTTGCCGGCCAGGGATAGGGAAACAGGTACTCGACCCCGCGAAAGCCGTCGGTGGCGGCCGCCGCGAAACGATCGAGGAAATCCCGTTCGCCATAGAGCATGCTCAGATTGGCACAGAAGCGTGGCATTCCGCGACCTCCCCTCAGGCTTGCTGCGCTGCCGGTTCCTCGACCGGCTCGAACTCGGTGATCTGGTCGATCTCCGGCCCCATGGCGATGTTGGTGACCCGCTCGGTGATCACCTCGACCACCACCGGCAGGCGCTGGCGTTCGGCCTCCTCGCGCGCCCAGGCCAGGGCCGGGGCGATGTCCTGCGGCCGGAACACGCGCCGGGCGATGCCGCCCATCGCCTCCACCGCCTTGACATGATCGACGCCGTAGCCGTCGATCTCCGGCGCGTTGCGGTTCTCGAAGCCGATCTGCACCTCGAAATCCATCTCATAGGCCATCTCCGCCTGGCGGATCAGGCCGAGATAGGCGTTGTTGAGCAGCACCGTGACGAAGGGTACCCGGTACTGGGCGGCCACCGCCAGCTCTTCGATCAGGAACTGGAAGGAGTAGTCGCCGCAGATCGCCACCACCTCGCGCTCGGGCTCGGCCAGCTTGGCGCCGGTGGCCGCGGAGATCTCCCAGCCCAGGGGGCCGGCCTGGCCGCAGATCAGGAACTGGCGCGGCCAGTACATCTCCAGGAACTGGCAGGCGGCGATCTGATAGAGGCCGATGGCGGTGACGTAGCGGGTGTCGCGATCGAAGGCGGCCATCACCTCGCGGAACACCCGCTGCGGCTTGATCGGCACATCGTCGAAATCGGTGCGTCGGCGCATGGTCCGCTTGCGCTGGGCACAGGCCTCGACCCAGGCGCTGCGATCGGGCAGCCGGCCTTCCTCGCGGCGGCGACGGGCCTCGGCCACCAGCGCTTCGAGGGCCAGCCTGGCATCGGCGACGATGCCCAGATCCGGACCGAAGACGCGGCCGATCTGGGTGGGCTCGATGTCGATATGGACGAAGGTCTTGCCGCGCCGGTAGACCTCCACCGAGCCGGTGTGCCGGCTGGCCCAGCGATTGCCGATGCCGAGCACGAAATCGCTTTCGAGGAAGGTGGCGTTGCCGTAGCGGTGCTGGGTCTGGAGACCGACCTGTCCGGCCTGCAGCGGATGGTCGTCGGGGATCGCCCCCCAGCCCATCAGGGTCGGCACCACCGGGGTGTTGGTGATCTCGGCGAGCTCCACGAGAAGGTCCGAGGCATCGGCGCCGATCACGCCGCCGCCGGCCATCAGCAGCGGCTTCTCGGCGGCCGTCAGCATGTCCATGGCCCGGGTAACGGCTGCCGGGCTGGGGGCCGGGCGATGCACCTCGAGCACCTTGTCGGTGGCCGGATCGTAGGTGATCAGGGCCTTCTGCACATCGATCGGCAGGTCGATATGGACCGGTCCCGGACGCCCTTCGCGCATGATCTTGAAGGCCTTGCGGAACACCCCCGGCACCTGGGCCGGCTCCATCACGCAGACCGACCATTTCGTGACCGGGGCGGTGATGGCGGCGATGTCGACCGCCTGGAAATGCTCCTTGTGCAGCTCGCTGCGCGGCGCCTGGCCGGTGATGCAAAGGATCGGGATGCTGTCGGCCAGCGCCGAATAGAGCCCGGTCACCATGTTGGTGCCGGCCGGCCCGGAGGTGCCGACATTGACGCCGATCCTGCCGGCACGGGCGCGGGTGTAGCCCTCCGCGGCATGGGTGCCGCCTTCCTCGTGGCGGACCACGCAATGGCGGATGGGGCTTTGGCGCAGTGCTGCGTAGAAGGGCAGGATGGCGGCGCCGGGAACGCCGAAGATCACTTCCACGCCTTCGCTCTCGAGAACGCGGATCGCGGCTTCGGCTGCTGTCATCTGGGTCATGGCGACCTCCCAGGGAGGGGACTTCGCCACAGTGTACGCGGTTTCGCCGCCAGGTACAGGGCTTCGGGATGCGATTCCGCATCGTGGAAAGTAACGGGTAACTTGTTGCGATACCGGCGAAAATGCCGTGTCAAAACGAGCCCTTTTCGGGCTCCATCCCGCCGTAGGCGGCGGTCACGGCGCGCGCGGTGCGAGCCACCAGGGGACCGAGCTCGGCCAGCCGCGCATTATCGATGCGGGCGCGGGGACCGGAGACTGAAAGTGCGGCGATGGCGTAGCCCTGCTCGTCGAACACGGGTGCTGCCACGCAGCGCATGCCGATCGCGTATTCCTCGTCATCGACGGCGAAGCCGCGCTCGCGGATCCGGGCCAGCTCCTCGCGCAGCCGGGCCGGACGGTCGATGGTGCGTTCGGTGGCCCGCGGCAGGCCGTGGCTGCGCAAGACCGCCGCCAGCTCCTCGTCGCCGCGCCAGGCGAGGATCGCCTTGCCGGCGCCGGAGCAGTGCATGCGCACCCGGCCGCCCGGCCGCGAGATGGCCCGCATCACCTGCCGGCACTCGACCTGGCCGATGCACACCGCCTCGCCATTGTCCTCGACATAGATGTTGGCGGTCTCGCCGCTGGCCTCCATCAGCCGCCGCATGTGCGGACGGGCCATGCGCACCAGATCGCGGGCGCGCACGAAGGCGCTGCCGATGATGAAGGCCTGGACGCCGATCTGCCAGAGCCCCTCGCCGGCATCGAAGCGCACGAAGCGGGAGGATTCGAGGGTGGTCAGCAGCCGGTGCAGGGTGGAGGGTGGCAGACCCAGGATCTCGGCCATCTCGCCGAGGCTCATGCCATAGGCGCTTTCCGCCAGCACCTCGAGGATGCGGATCGCCCGCTGCAGCGACTGCACCTGACCGCGGCGATCGTTGGCCGCCGCCGGCGCACGGGAGGGGGCGGGCTTGCGGGCGCGCGGGCCGGTCAT
>CAYYZI010000181.1:0-5994 GCA_964475675.1 uncultured Geminicoccaceae bacterium | reverse complement strand
ACGAGATCGAACACGCCGACCATCCGCTCGATGTGCTCGCCCAAGGTCGGCTCAAGCCCCATCTGGCCGGCGACCCCGTAATCCCGCAGGCCCCAGTAGGGCGGGCTGGTCACCACGCAGTCGATCGACTCGGCTGCCATGCCGGCAAGAATCTCCCTGGCGTCCCCCTGAAGGATACGAACTGTCATCTGCCGCGCTCGTTCCGTCTTTTTGTTGTGCGGGCCTTCCACCCGCCCGGCCGGCGTGCCTCACCGGCTTTGCCCGTTTCTTTGATCGCCGGGACCGGCCCGATCCTGGAGCCGTCCGTCAATCGATCGTCAAGGCCAGCTCCAGGTCTGGCTCGGATCGACAGGGGTGGCTTCAACGCCTCCATGCTATGGCTCCACCACCCGTCCGGAATTCTGGATGCGTCCCTCACACCAGCACCTCGGTGAGATAGTCCTGGCCGCCCTTCCAGAGGGTCGAGCGGGTGCAGGCCGGGCAGACGTGATTGTGCCGCCCTTCCGAGAGGAAGCGGCGGCCGCAGGTCATGCAGCTGGCGCGCCGGCGCTTGCCCACCGGCCGGCCGGGCTTGCGCGGGGTCTCGCTGGCCCAGCCGGTGATCAGCCCCGACGGCGTGCCGATCCGGAACCGGTAGAACCCGCGCGCGCCCTTCTCGACCGTCACATGCCCGGCCGCCTCCAGCGCCTTGAGCGCCGCCACCACATCCTTTTGCCGGGCGCCCATGTCGGTGGCGATGTCGCGCCGCGACAGCGGCTGGCCGGCGAGCGCCGCGCCGGCGATCAGATCGAGGATCAGGAATTCGAGCGTCATGTCTCCCACCCGTCCGGCAGCCTGAAATCCTCGCGCACCTCGACCGGCCAGTCGTGGCGCCGGAACCAGTCGCGCGCCAATGCGAGCTGGGCATTGGCGGCGCGCACCACCTCGGCCAGCGTCATCGGGCCGTGCCCGAGGTCGAACCGGCCGCGCCGGTCCGGCCCCTCGACGACGAAGCCGCGGGCGCGCAGGTGTTCGATCGCCGCCAGAAGCTCGTCCGGCAGGCGGCGCAACCGCGCCCGCTCAAGCCGCGCCGCGCGCTTGCGCAGCCGCCGGCGCACGGCCGCCGCCGGCACCGCCAGAATGCGCGCGATCTCGTCGATCGGCAGGCCGCGTGCCACCAGGCTTTTGAGCTCGGCCTCGCGGGCCGGCGTCCAGACCCGCCGCGATGCCGCCCGCGCGATCATGGGGCACTCTGGGGCAGGGCCGCCGCCAAATGTTTATTGGCCACCGCCTTGTAGCGATGCAGGAACAGGGCTTTGGCGACCAGCGGCTCGACCGGCTTGATGTCGATGCCCAAGGGCTCGATGTCGGGATCGATCAGGTCGTCGCGGCCGGGGAACAGGACGCGGATTTCATCCGCCTGGATCGCCCGGTCGAAGGGCACAACGGCCGCCATGTCCATCAGACTGAGCCGGAAACGGTCGCGCACCGCCCACAGGATCGGCGCCTCGATGACATCGATCTCAAGCGCCGCCTTGGTGCGGGCCGAGATGTCATTGATGTAGGTCTCGGCGGCGTCGTGCAGCAGGCCGGCGAGCTGGGCGCCGGCATCGTAGCCCTCGCGCTCCAGCGCCTCGGACACCAGAACCGAGTGCTGGGCGACTGAATAGAACTCCCGACACGCCCCGGTATAGCGGCACAGATGCGCGAGCCCGTGGGCGACATCGACGAGGCGCACGTCGTCCGGGTTCGGGTCGAACGGGTAGAAGCGCCCGGTAAAGGTCGGCACCCAGATCTTCGCGCGGGTCATCTGACCGCTCTTGTATTGGAGCGCGAGGGACGGCGTTGCACCGCCGCTGTGGAGCTCGGCCTGCTCCCATCGCCTGGTTGGCGCGCCCGAAACGGCCCGCCTGAGGGGTAAAGCGGGATGGTGTTCGACCCCTCGTCCGCCGAGCGGCGCGGGCCCAGACCGATTTCCACATCGCGGGTGCCGGCAAACAGGGCGGCGAGCAGCACCACGACCACCGCCAGCCACAGAAACCCGAGAAATCCGATCGTCGCAATCATCATCGCCGTCCCTCCGTCAGTCGCGCGATCAGCGCCGCGCGGATTTCCACCGCCGCCCGGATCATGTCCTCGGCCTCGTCGATCAGCCGGGCGGCGGCGATCTCGGCGCTCGAAATATCGCCGTCGGCCAGCGCCTCGCCGGCCTTGGCGAGGAGCTCGCCGGTCTCCTTGGAGACCCGGGCGAGATAGTCGATCCAGTCGCGGCGCGCCCGCGCCTCGGGCAACGCCACGAGATCGAAGCCGGCCGCCGCCGCCAGGGCGCGGGTCACCATCGGATGATCGGCCGGGCGCCGGCGCAGGCCGGCGACGTAGGATTCGAGATCGACGATCACGTCGGCCGGTGGGAAGGTCGTCGGCTCATGCGGGCTGGCGGCACGGGCCAGCTGGCTCTTGCCGATCCGCGTCAGGGTCGCCGCGCCCTCGATGCCGCCGGCCTGGCGGCACAGCCGGGCGAACGCCTGCTTGATCCGGGCGCGGGCGAGATAGACCGTCTCAAGGCCGCCGCCGGGGAACCCGCCGCCGTCTTTCCCGCTGCCTGCTGCCATGGCCCGACCCTAGGATTTGGATATGTGGATGAAAAATCTTCCCGATCTTAGGAATGAAATGACCTGCCTGCAACCCCCTTTTTCACTCGAAGCCTGGAATTTTTTTCGAGATGATTGCCGCATGGAGACTTGGCATACGCGCCTCAAGGCCAAGCTCGACGAGCGCGGCTGGTCGATTGCCGAGCTGGGGCGACGCGCCGGCATCGAAACATCTCTGTGCAACAAATATGTCCATGGCCGCGTCAAGCAGCCGCGCGGCAACGTGATGGAACGCCTGGCGCGCGCCCTCGATGTCGACCCTCTGTGGCTGCAGTTCGGCGTCTATGCCGAGCCGGCGCCGGCGCCGACGACCGCCGGCGATACATCGTCGGATTTCGAGCATCGGGACTCGTCCCAGCCCGACTTTCCCTTCCAACTCGATGGATTCAAGCATCGACTGCAGGAGATCGCCGCGGCCCGTGGCCGCCTGGCCGACCCCGACGTCCAACGCCTGCTGGCGCCCGACTACGACCCAACCGCCACAGAGCTGGCCGACATCGCGCGAGAGCTCGATACCACGGCGGCCTTCCTGATGGGCGAGATCGATGTGTCGCGCCGGCCGCTCACCGCGATGCTGCACCTCGATGCGCTCTATCTCGACCTGCTGATCGATGCCGTGCTCAACATTTCCGAGCGCCGCGGCCTCGGTCTCAGCCGGCATGCCGCCGTGTCCATCGCCTGCGCCGCCTATGAGTTCACCTCTATGCCCGGCGAACGTCATCGCGGCCCGCGCATGGCCGAGGATCTGGCCCTTTACGAGGCACGCCGCCGTGAAAAGGAAAAGGCCAGCTAGTTTCGCTTTTGCCGCCAGAGCCACGGCGCCACGAAGCCGCCGGGCCAGACGCCGAGGCCCGAGCGCCGGGCCAGGCTCTCCTGGGCGCTGTAATCCGGCGGATAGCGCGGGTCGTTGACCGCCAGGCCGAGGCCGACCAAAAGCCCGCCGAGATCGCTCCCGCCAGCAGGCCAGCATAGCGCCACGATGCGATCGTAGGACCGCCCCATCGGCCGGCAGGTCACCGTCTTGCCCTTGATCGCCCGCGCCAGCCGGTTCCGCGCTGCGCGCCCGCATGGCCAGCGCCGCGGCCCGCAGGTCTGATCCCATTCGAAGGCATCCATGCCGGCGAGCCGGATCTCGATGCCATCAACCACGAGCGAATCGCCGTCGATCACCCGGGCCGGGCCGCTGATCCGGCGCGCGGCATGCCCTGCGCCGGCCCCCGCAAGGAGTACGACGAGCACGAGCGCCAGCGGGTCGCGAATTCTATGCACCGCGCTCGATTTTCGCCGTCTGCCGCTCCAGCGCCGCCAGGATTTTCTTTTGCAGATTCACGCTTTCCGCCACTTTGTCGCGGATGGCGAAGACGACGAAGGGCAGGATGATCCATAAAATCGCCACGACAATGACGATTATTGTTCCGATCAGCCCCATCCCACCTGCCAGGCTCGTCATTGATTCCTCCGTTTCAAATCCGGCTTGAAAAACCACTCACATGCACACCCATCGCTCGAATCCGATCCTACCAACCGAATGGCTGGCCGGCGCAGTGAAAAACGCACAGTGATTTTTTTTCCCGATCGCTCTTGCGCCGCCGCACGATTTGTGAATTAATTTCCCATTGTGACCCACCATCTCACATCGGGAGACCCGCCATGACCGTCATTCCCACCAGTCACACCCTGCACGCCGGCACGCCCGTCGAGGTGCGCCTGCCGGCCGAGCCGGCGCCGCATCAGCTCGGCACCGTCATCTTCGCCGCCCACGGCGACGTTCTGGTCGATCTTGCCGGGCGCCGCAAGCGGGTGCCGGTGAGCGCCGTCCGCCCGGCCCGCGACGCCAACATCCGCCGCGCACTCGACGACATGGCCAAAGGCGCCGACGGCGCCGGCCTCGGCAACGACTGGATCAGCCGCACCGATTCGGGTGGCTATCTGTTCTCGCCGGGCGCCTTTCGCGCCCTGATCGGCCTCCTCGCCGGGCGCCTGCAGGACGACCAAGGATGAGCGTCGCCAAGCTCCGGCCCGGCGACCTGCCCGGCTGGCCGCGGCTGCTGCGCCGCGAGCTCGCCGCCGCCTACTGCGGCGTGAGCCCCGGCACCTTCGACCGGCTGGTCCGCGACGGGCGTTTCCCGGCGCCGATCCGCAGCGGCCTGCGCATCGCCCAGTGGGACCGCCTGGCGCTCGACCGCATCATTGACCTGCGCTCCGGCATCGCCAATGATGCCGGGGGATGGGACGGGTGAACCTGAAATACGTCCACGCCTTTCGCAGCCGCGGCCGGACCTACTACTACTTCCGGCGCGGCCGGGTCCGCATCCGCCTGCCCGACCCCGACGATCCAGCGTTTGCCCTGCGCTACCGGGAGCTGCTGAGCGAGCGGCCGCGCCCCGAGCCGGCGATCGATACCATGGCCGGACTGGTCAAGGCCTATCGGCTGACGCCGGAGTTCCAGCGCCTGCGGCCCAGCACCCGGCGCAACCGCGACTACTATCTCGACCGGATCGTCGCCGAGCACGGTGCGAAATCGGTGATCCTGCTGGCGCGGCGCCACGTCATCGACATCCGCAACCGCCTGGCCGAGACGCCGGGCGCGGCGAACAGCTATGTCGCCACGCTGTCTGTGCTCATGCGGCTCGCCGTCGATCTGGAGCTGCGCACCGACAACCCCTGTCAGGGTATCTCGCGGTTGCCGGGCGGCGAATATCAGCCATGGCCGCCGCACGTCTGGGACGCGGCGCTGGCGGCGGCATCGCCGATGATGCGCCTGGCGCTCATCTCGCTGCTTTACTCCGGCCAGCGTATCTCGGATGTCGTGCGGATGACCCACAATCGCATCGTCGACGGCGCCGTCACCGTGCGCCAGCGCAAGACCGGCAAGACCGTGATCATCCCCCTGCACGAGGCCTGGGCCGCCGAGCTCGCCCGGCTGCCGCGCAAGGCGCCGACGATTCTTTATAATCGCACCGGCCAGCCGTTTACGACCGAGGCCCTGCAGGTCCGATGGCGGCACCTGCGCGCCCGCATCGGCGCCGAGGATTACAATCTGCACGGCCTGCGCAAAAACGCCTGCGTCGCGCTGGCCGAGGTCGGCTGCACGGCCCACGAGATCGCCTCGATCACCGGCCAGACGCTGGAGATGGTCCAGCACTATACCAGGGCCGCGAATCAGAAGGTTCTGGCCCGGCGCGCCATTCGCCGCTGGGAACAAAGCCCGACCGCGACGGACAAGAACAGAACGAAAACTGGCAAACATTGCCCGAAAAGTGGCAAACACGCAAAGCGGCGAACAGCTAAACCATTGAAATAAAAGGCTGGCGTCCCCTAGGGGAGTCGAACCCCTGTTTTCGCCGTGAGAGGGCGATGTCCT
>CAYYZI010000180.1:0-6007 GCA_964475675.1 uncultured Geminicoccaceae bacterium | reverse complement strand
GTGACTTCCACCACCAGGGCATGGCGGCGATCGGTGATCGCCAGCGACCAGCCGAAGCGCCGGCCCAGTTCGGCCTGCAGCCGGTGGGTGCGAATTTCCCGGATCTTCATCGGCCTTTCCCCCTGCGCGCGGCGAACGGTATCAGGAAATCCATTCGCTGACCGGTGCCCGGGCCTCCTCGAGGGGCTGGGTCAGGATCTCCACGAGGCTCGGCCCTTCGCTGGCCAGCGCCCTGCGCAATGTCGCACCGAGTTCGGCCGGATCCTCGACCCGGAAGGACTCGATGCCGAAGGCCGCGGCGATGGCCGCGTGATGGGAGCGGGAAAAATCGACGGCGTGATAGCGACCGCCGAAGCCGGTCTTCTGGCCGGCCTTGATCCAGCCGAAACTGCCATTGGCGAGGACGATCAGCGTTACCGGCAGCTCCAGCCGGCGGATGGTCTCGAGCTCGCCGCAGGCCATCGCGAAGCTGCCATCGCCCATGATTGCGACGCATTTCGTGTCGGGCCGCCCGATCGCCGCGCCGATGCTCGCCGGCAGCGCGTAGCCGAGTGCTCCGTGGGCGCGGTTGGAGAGGAAATGGCGGCCGCCTCGCCGCAGCTCGTAATAGGCCGAGAAATAGGGGCAGGGCGTTCCCGGATCGCAGACCAGAACGGCATCCTCGGGCAGCAGCTCCTGCAGTGCCGCCACCACCCGCTCGGGGCGGATCGGTCGTTCCATCGACGCGGCGCGCTCGCGGAAGGCCCGGAACTTGCGCTCGCGGATGGTGGCCACCTCGATCCGGCTCTTCCTGTCCTGCGGCGGCGCCTCGGCCAGCGCCTCGAGCAGTGCCTCCAGCGCCAGCCGCGCATCCGCCACCACCGCCACCTCGGTCGGGTAGTTGGCGCCGATCACGCCCGGATCGACATCGATGTGGACGACCCGCACTTCGCCCGGGACCGGATGGCGCCAGCGCTCGGTGGTCACCGAGCCCGCACGGCAGCCGATGAACAGCACGAGATCGGCGGCATCCACCAGCGCCCGGGTCTCCAGCGTGCCGCCGTTGCTGCCCACCACCCCCACGCTCAGCGGATGGGTCTCGGGGATCGAACCCTGGCCGCTGATGCTGGTGGCCACCGGCATGTCGAGCCGCTCGGCGAGGGCGAGCAGGGCCGCCTCGGCCCCGCTCAGCACGGCACCGCCGCCGCAGATGGCGAGCGGCCGCTCGGCCGAAAGCAGGGCATGGGCGGCCTGCTCGACGGCAGCCGGATCGGGGGCGGTGCGGCAGGCGGGAAAGCGCTCGTGGCGCGCGTCCGCCCAGAGCTCTTCCTCCTCCAGCGGCGCCTTCTGGACATCGAAGGGCAGGGCCAGATGCACCGCCCCCGGCCGCCCCGTGGTCATCTCCCGAAAGGCGCGGCGCAGCATCGCCGGCAGCACTTCCGCCCGCTCCACCACCCCGTTCCATTTGGTCAGCGGCCGGAACAGGCTTTCCTGGTCGAGCTCGGTCAGAGCAAAGCGTCCCCGCGCGGGCACCGCGATATCGGTGTTGAGGGCGAGGATCGGCACCGAGCTCTCGTTGGCCTCCACCACCCCCGGCAGGATGTAGGTGGCACCGCCGCCGGAGGGCCCCTCGCAGACCCCCGGCCGGCCGGTCACCCGGGCATAGGCATCGGCCATGTAGGCGGCATGGCGCTCGTCGCGGGTGAGGATGTGGTGGATGCCGTGCTCGATGCGCACCAGCGCATCATAGAAGGGCAGGCTGGTATCGCCGCACAGGCCGAACAGGTGCTGAACGCCGTAGAGATCCAGCATGCGCACCAGCGCCTCGGCACCGGACAGTCGGTTCATCGGCTCCCTCCCCCTGACAGGCGCGGTTTACGCCCGAAGCCGGGCCCGGACAACCATGCGCCGGCCCGGTCACTGTGCGGGCGCGCGAAACGGTGCGTTGCCGGCTCCGTATCTGGCGGATCCGCGGTGCCGGCCGATATGCCGAACGGGCGTCGATGGCCCTGTCGCATGGAGGCACCGGGATGACGAAACTGCTGGTTCTCTACTACAGCATGTACGGCCAGTTCGAGACCATGGCCGGGGCGGTGGCCGCCGGCGCGCGCGAAGTCGCGGGCGTGGAGGTGGCCGTCGAGCGGGTGCCGGTTCCGGGGCCGCCATGTCGCGACCATCGCCAAACGGCTCGGGGCGTGACACAAATGCCGGGTCGAGAGTGACGCTCGAACGGTCCGGGGAGGGCAGGCGGATGGGACTTCTGGTCGAAGGCGAATGGGTCGATCGCTGGTACGATACGGTCTCGACCGGCGGCCGCTTCCTGCGCGGGGAGGCGCAGTTCCGCAACTGGGTCACCGCCGACGGCAGCCCCGGCCCGAGCGGCGAGGGCGGCTTTCCCGCGGAGGCCGGGCGCTACCATCTCTACGTCTCGCTGGCCTGCCCCTGGGCCCATCGCACGCTCATCTTCCGCCGCCTCAAGGGGCTGGAGGCGATGATCGGGGTGTCGGTGGTACATTGGCACATGGGCGATCGGGGCTGGACCTTCGAGCGCGGCCCCGGCACCACCGGCGATACCCTCTACGGCCATTGCTTCCTCTACGAGCTCTATCGCCGGGCGAAACCGGACTATACCGGACGGGTGACGGTGCCCGTGCTCTGGGACCGCCAGCGCGAGACCATCGTCAACAACGAGTCCTCCGAGATCATCCGCATGCTGGGCAGCGCTTTCGACGGCATCGGGGCGAGGCCGGGCGATTACTATCCCGAGCCCCTGCGCGAGGAGATCGATGCGGTCAACGCGCGGGTCTACGACACCATCAACAACGGCGTCTACAAAAGCGGCTTCGCCACCAGCCAGGAGGCCTACGAGGAGGCGGTGACGGCCCTCTTCGACAGCCTCGACTGGCTGGAGGCGCGGCTCGCCACCCGGCGGTATCTCCTGGGCCCGCGCGTCACCGAAGCCGACTGGCGCCTGTTCACCACGCTGCTGCGCTTCGATCCGGTCTATTTCGGCCATTTCAAGTGCAATCTGCGGCGCCTCGTCGAGTATCCGAACCTCTGGGGGTACACGCGCGAGCTCTATCAGTGGCCGGGCGTGGCCGAGACGGTGAACATGATGCACATCAAGCACCACTATTACGGCTGCCACCGGACCATCAATCCGACCGGCATCGTCCCCCTCGGACCATGGATCGACTTCGGCCTGCCCCATGACCGCGACCGCCTGCCGGCCGAGCCGGTGACCGGCTCCAGCTGACCGGATCCGGCCGATCAGCTCCGCCGATCGGGCAGCGGCAGCTCGACCAGATCGCGGCCGCAGTTCATGCAGAAGGGCTTGCGTGCGCCGGGACGGGGCTTCGGATTGTCGGGCCGGCACTCCTCGCAGGCGGGGACGGTGCGCGACCCGCCTTGGCCGAGTTCCGAGAGATCCCGCTTGAGCAGCTCCGAGACATCGACATGGCAGACATTGGGCTCGCGCAGCAGCCGCTTGTAGAGGGCATGCGGCGTCCACACCCAGTACGGGCGCCCCAGCAGATATGCCGCAAGCGCCGCGCAGTTCATCCAGCCACGGAGCTGGCTGCCGCTGCCCGGCACCGCCTCGCGCACCAGCAGCACATCCCCGAGCGCGCCCCAGCGGAGGAACTTGCGGGCCTGCTCGTCGGTGATGGTGGCGGTCAGCAGCCGCGTCCACCAGGGTTCGAACAGGGTCCATTTTCCGTCCCCCGCCGGCCGCATGGCGAACACGTGCTTGTGCCGCTTGTGGACGAAGGGATGCCACCACTGCTTGTCGATCCCCGGCACGAAGCAGACGAACCAGTCGCCCGGATCCATCCGCACCAGCGAGCCGTCGGGATTGACCTTCAGCCGGTGCGGCTCGGATCGCGCTCCGCTCCGGGGTTCCGCAACGTCACGGGTCGGTTCGGACATGGCCGGTCTCCCGTCTCGGGATCGTTTCCGCTGCGCCGGCTTCCGGCGCCGATCCTCTCGCCCGATGCCCGTCTGCCGCCATTCCCGCATGGCTCGGAGCGACCTGCCCCCGCCCGGCGGCGCGCCGGCCCGCCGGCCTCGAACGGCACGGGCTCCCCCGATCCGCACCGCCGGCACGATGCTTCCGCCACCTCGCCGCGCTCGCCGTCGCCCGTGGCACGGTGCGTTCGGCGGGTCACATCTTTCAAACAAAGGCCTTCCAGTAGCTGGAGGTCAAGGGCCGTCCCTCCTGCGACCGTCGCGCGCAGCTCCCCCGAGGGAGCGGCGGCTCGGCCAACGAACGCTCCATGCCTGCGCCCGAGGATCGGGAGGGATGACGAACGCGCCGGCAGAACCCCGTCTGCGGGAGGTTGCCGGGCAATCGGGGAAACCCGGCACGCCGGCCGTCGCGGATCCCCGGGCGGGCGGAACATCGGACGCGAGAAGCCGCCTCGGCCGGGGGGCGGCCGGGTACCGCCGCCACGCGCCGCCGTCCGCCCTGTCGCCAACGGGGATTTCGACCCCGATCCGCGCGCAGCCGCGATCCGCCGCGCCGAGTTAACCGAATCCTTGCCTTTCCGGGCCATGCTCGGGGATGGTGGAAAAGCTGCCGGCGCGGGAATCCGGCAGGGCCGTCTGTCTCACCCTCCGCAGGATCGCGGGCGCGGGTGAAGATCCGGTTAACGCGACGCCGAGGGGCTGGTATTCCTGCAACGATGGCCGGTCCCGGTTGTCGCAGCACAAGGTTCGATCTTCCGATCACCGGCCGTCGCATATTCCCCGCAACGCGTATGGGACCGTGCCATGGATATTGGCGATCTCGGCGAACGCATCGAAAAGCAGGCGCGCGTGCGCGACGCGCTGCTGGAGCGCCTCGTCGATACGTCTCTTCCTGTCGAGAGGCTCGACAAGCTGCGTACCGATTGGAACCACTGGTGCCGGTATTGTTTGGTGACAAGAGATGCGCTCGACTACATGTCACCGCAGTGGCAAACTTGGAATACGAGCGTGCGCGTTGTCCTCACAGACGACGCGCTGTCATTCGACTTCGCCGGCTTCCAGTTTCCAGGGTCCGTCCAGCTGAAACCCGACATGGGGCGCGCGCTTCGTTTTGGTTCCCCCGTGACAGCAGGCGTTCTCTCGTCGGCTTTCCCAGCCGCTACGTTCCATGGCCCGGTGGATTGTCAAGGCTCAGGCGAAGTTGGCGACGCAGATTTCGCTGGCGTGAAGTTTTTAGGTCATGCGACTTTCGCGGATGTTACTTTCATAAGAAGCGCCTGCTTTGCTGCGGCTGTCTTCAGGGACTGGGCCGACTTTTATGGAGCTACGTTCCGTGCCGGTGCGGATTTCGAGCGGGCGACCTTCCAAGGTCAAACCAACTTCGAACTTGCGCGGTTCCCGGGATGTGCCCGCACTCTGAGCGGAGAGTGCTGCGCAAGCTTTTCCGGAGCAACCTTCAAGGCTGACGTCAGTTTCAAAAGTGTCAATTTCGGGCATTCCGTTTTCTTCAGGGACGCCGTCTTCGAGAAACCCGCCATCTTCACCCACAAGTGGTTCTCATTTCTGCGGCTTTCGTCAACGCAGAGAACTTGTGGTCCAACGCCCCAGGAGAAACCATGGGCCGTTCGATTCGGAGGCGATGTTTACTTCGAGGGCGCGAGATTTGGCAACGATGCGCGCTTTTCCGGGGCGATATTCGAAGGATACGCTATTTTCTGCAGCATCGGATGGCGGCAAGACGGAAAGGAGGATCATTCTCGAAGTAGCCAGATCCCGCAGCGTACGGTTTTCCAATCCGATGCCATGTTCGAAGGCAGCGAGTACGTGAAAGAGGCGAGGTTCGTTGGTGCGCTCTTTGAAGGAAGAGGAAACTTCCGAGAAGCCACATTCCGCTGTGGTGCCGACTTCGCCCATGCGGCATTCAATGGCGATGCGCTCTTTCAACAT
The DNA here is from genome assembly GCA_964475675.1 of uncultured Geminicoccaceae bacterium. Lineage (GTDB taxonomy): Bacteria > Pseudomonadota > Alphaproteobacteria > Geminicoccales > Geminicoccaceae > JALSRW01. The sequence continues at coordinate 115 of CAYYZI010000180.1, read as the reverse complement.
GCCCAGTTCGGAAACGACGCTTGGGCCGAAGGGGAACGGGCTGTCTTCCGGGCCGCGACATTCGAGCGGCGGGCGGGATTCGGCGGTGCCCGCTTCGGCGTGGAGGCGGGTTTCG
>CAYYZI010000179.1:0-6026 GCA_964475675.1 uncultured Geminicoccaceae bacterium | reverse complement strand
TTTATTATACAGGTCTTTAGTCTCCTGCAAACTTAAAAGTCTTAAATCTTTTTGGTCACGCGATAGCCGAGGGGTTTCGTGACCTTCAGGCGACCGCTTTCGAGAAGCTCGAGGAGAAGGCTGCTGTAGTGGAGGATCGGGGGAACCTCTCCCCAGTCCGGATACTCGTTGCGGATGGTGTTGTAGCTGTGCGGGTCGGTGGTGAGGATCCGCCGGAACGGCCGGGCCGCTGCCATGGCTTCCCGGTTGTGGCGGACCAGCTCCTCGAACAGCCCTTCCTCGCCGGCACGACGGATGTCGTTGCCGGCGGTGCGCTCGGCTTCGAACAGAAGGGCGAAATCCACCCCGGCCGCGCGCAGCAGACGGGCGACGGTGCGGCTCACTTCCTGATTGCGCGGGTCGAAGGAGGCGTAGTCGCCGACGAACCAGAGATATTCCGCCGGTTGCTCGCGGATGTCCTTTACCGGAAACTCGAGATCCCGCGTCCAATGCCCGCGTTTGCGCGCATTCTCGCCGAAGCTGTTGCCGGTGTTCGCGATGTTGTCGAGCGTGGCCTGCAGCAATGGATCGAGTTCGCCACGCTCGACCAGGCGCCGGCGCATGCGCACGATGAGCGGCGGATGCTCGATGCCCACCGGACAGATCTCCTGGCAGGCGCCGCAGCAAAGGCAGGCCCAGAGGGTCTCCGGGGCGATGGCGCCGCCGGCCAGATCCACCGGCTCCTTTCCACGGGCCGCCGCCCGCAGGTCGAGCACCAGATCCCGTGGGCTCAGGGGTGCGCTGGTGGTGCGGGCGGGGCAGGCCTCGTGACAACGGCCGCAGCGGATGCAGGCATCGAGATCGAGCCGGTCCTTCCAGGTCAACTCGCTGCTGTCGCCGAGACCGGCATGGGCCGCGCCTTCCGCCTCCCGCGGCAGACGCCTGAGGGCACGGGCATCGCGTACCGCCAGGGATGCCGGCGCCAGCAGCATGTGACGGGCCTTGTACCAGGGAATGGCGGCGGTGAAGCCCAGTGCCAGGAGCCCGTGCAGCCACCAGGAGAAGGCGCGCAGCGGGGCCGCCGCCTCGCCCTCGATGCCGAGCCCCGAGAGCAGGGCGGCGAGGCCGCGACCGATCGGCGACCAGGCGGCCCAGACCGGCTGGTCCATGGCCAGCCGCGCCCCCTCGAGAAGAAAGCCGGTCATTTCCACCAGCAGCAGGAAGAGGAGAAAGCTCCAGTCCTCGAGCCACCAGCGGCGGGCGGCCGGTCGCAGCGCGTCTTCGCCCCGATATCGCCTGCGGTACTCGAGCTTGGCGGGCCGCAGGACGAGGCGGCGGAAGAGGAGCAGGAGAAGCCCCAGGGTCAGGGCGAGATGGCCGAGATCCAGGACCAGGCTGTACCAGAGATAGAAACCGCCTCGCCAGAAGCGGATGCCGAAGAGCGGCGCCAGGAGATCGTATTCGAGGGTGATGATGGCCGTCCCGAGCGCACCGATTACATAGCCCGCGAACACGCCGGCATGGGCCCAGCCGGCCAGCGGATCGCGCCGCCGCACGGTGCGCTGGCCGAGGATGTCGAGGAGGCTGCGGGCCAGCCCAGGCGCGAGATCGGGAAGATCGGGGAGCCGGCGCCCCCGCCGGTAGCGATCGAACAGGCGCCAGCAGCCGAGCAGGAAGATCCCCATGGCCGCGGTGGCGAAGCCATAGAAGACCAGGATCCCGAAGGTCTCGAGGGACCAGAAGAGTTCGCGGGTGGGCTCGTTCACGGCGGTAGCGGGATCGCTGCCTCTCGGACGGGAAGAGAACCCGCTCCGCCCGGGCAGGCGGAGCGGGCGGCGGCGTCAGTCGACTTCGACTCGGGGTCGCGCATCGCCGAGTTTGGGGAAGGTCTCGTGCCCCCAGATCTGCCGTTCGCGGATCCAGGGGAGAGGATACTGCGGATGCGGCGAGTCGAACTCCCGGGCGAGACGATGGGCGCTGAAGATGGCGTTGTGGAGCTGGCGCGGCGCATGACAGTCGCCGCAGCGATAGACGCCGAGAAGTTCGTTCTCCGCCCATTCGCCGCGACGCGCCCTGAGCTCGCGATAGAGGCGGTCGTTGGGCAGCCGGGCGGTCACCAGCACCACCGTGTCGCATTCGAGGGTGATCGTATCGTCGCGCTCGGGCAGACGCGGCACATGGCCGGTCTTCGGTCCGGCCAGATCGGGGCCGTGGCGATACAGATAGAAGAGGGTGATGCCGCCGGGCTCGATCTTCTCCGCCCAGTGATTCCGGTAGTGGGCGATGCCCTTGTTGTACATCATTCGCTTGTTGTTCATCACGTCCATGGTGAAGACGCCGTATTCGGCGATCTCCGACATGTTGGTGACGAGGGTCACCTTCTTGCCCTGGTCGGCCAGCATTTCGGCGATGCCGATGCCCATGAAATGGCCGTCGCCGTCGAGCACCACCACACGATCCCCGACCGGCTTGCCGGCCATGAGCTGCTCCGGGGTCACGCAATGGGGCAGCGAGGCATCGGCACCGGGAATGGGATGGTGGGTTTCCGCCCCCATGCCGTCCGTGCGCCAGAAGGAACCGGTGGCGATCACCACCCTGTCGGCGCCGTAATTCAGCACATCCTCCGCCGACATCTCGCCGACCCCGAGGTGCACCTCCACATTCTTGAGCTTGCCGAGCTGGATCTCGCGATAGGTGATGACCCGTGCCCATTCCTGCAGGCGCGGCAATTTCGTCACCCAGCGCCAATGGCCGCCGAGCTCGCCTTCGGCCTCGCGCAGATGCACGTCGTAGCCGCGTTCGCCCAGCACCCGCGCACATTCCATCCCGGCAGGACCGCCGCCGACCACCAGCACCGAGCAGGGATCACTGGTCTTTTCGAACTTTTCCGGATGCCAGCCGCGGCGGTACTCCTCCATCGAGGTGGCGTTCTGCGTGCAGTTGAGCTGGCCGTAGTGGTTGAAGCGGGAGACGCAGATGTTGCAGCCGATGCATTCGCGGATGTCCTCGATCCGGCCCTCCTCGATCTTCTTCGGCAGGAAGGGATCGGCGATGGAGGGGCGGGCGGCACCGATGATGTCGCCGATACCCTTGTGGATGATCGCCACCATATCGTCGGGACTGGTATAGCGGCCGTTGGTGACCACCGGGATGTCCTTGCCGACCACGCCCTTCACCTGCTTGACGAACGGCAGCATCCAGCCGGTCTTGCGCCAGCGCGAGGGACCCGCATCCTCGCCCCATTCCTCGTAATCGCCGATCTTCACCGACCAGGCGTGGCAGACCCCTTCGCGATGCAGCAGTTCGACGAAGCGGATGCCCTCGTCCTCGGCCTGGATGCCGCCCGGGCCGATCAGCGTGTCCACCTCGAAGCGGGTGGTGACCGCGAGCCGATCGCCGAATTCCTTCATCAGGGCGGTCATCAATTCGACATAGAAGCGGGCCCGGTTCTCGAAGGAGCCGCCATAGCGGTCGGTGCGATGGTTGTAGCGATGGTCGAGGAACTGCACCGGCAGGGTGCTGTCACCACCCGATACCTCGAGAATGTCGAAGCCCGCCTGCTCGGCGCGCTTGCCGGCTTCGACATACATGTTGATTGCCGCCTTGATGTCGTCTTCGTCCATCTCGGTGGAAAAGGCGCAGCGCGAGGGGAAGAGGTTGGAGGGAAGGCAGCTCGCGCTGCGCGGCACCTCGCGGGATTCGAAGCAGAGGGAATGCATGCCGCCGTACCAGAGCTGCACGCCGGCCAGGGCATTGTGGCTGTGCAGCATGTCGCACATCAGGCGCAGATTGATGACATCTCCCTCGTCCCAGAGGCGTGCGCTGGTGAAGGGATATTCGTCGGATTCCGGGTGAACCGAGCAGAATTCGGTGAATACCGCGGACCAGCCCCCTTCCGCCTTCATCGCCCGGAAATACGCCTGCGCACCCGGCCGCTCGGAGCCCGGTCCGGCGCAATGGGTGGTCTGCCAGAAGCGGTTCCACATGGTCTTGGGACCGATCTTCACGGGCTCGAAAAGCACATCGTACTTGGGATCACGTGCCATCCTCTCCTCCTCCCGAGAGCTGCTGTCTGTCCGTCGATGTCGATGAGCCGCCGGCCGGCGGTCCGGGCGGAGCCGTTCCCGCCCGGACCGTCTCCGCGGCGGGTCAGGAGGTTGCGCCCACCGCCTCGGTATTGCCCGTGAGGGCCGGCACGCGGGCCAGCGCCATGTAGAGAATGCCGCTGATGAAGAAGGTGGGGATGCCGGCGGTGATGTATTCGAACAGCGGACCGGCGCGGTCGGCGACCGGATCGTAGGTCCAGAAGTAGAAGATCCCGCCGATCACCACCGCCACATAGGCCGCCCAGTTGATGCCGTTGACGTAGCGGTAGATGCCGCCCGAATTGTCATAGAGATCGCGGATCGAGATCTGCCACTTCTTGACGAACATCAGATCGGCGACCATGACGCCGCCGAAGGAGGCCATGATGAAGGACACGTACCCGAGGAAGGTGACGTAGCTGTCGTAGACGGTAGGGGTGAGCATCAGGAGCGCCGCCGGCACCGCCGTCAGGCAGGCGAGCGTCCAGCTCCAGCGCGGGAACACGGTCTTGAGACTGATCCCCTGCGAGTAGACCAGCACCGAGGCCGAGGTCAGATTGGCGAGGATCAGCAGCACCAGCCCGAACAGGCCGAACAGCGGCCCACCGGCCTTGACCATCCACTCGGTGGGCTCGTAGCTGCCCACTAGGAGCGCGGTCAGCGCACCCAGGATGGCGGCCACGTTGAGCACCACACCCCAGCCCAGATAGGTGCCCCAGACCCCGCTCTTCTCGCTGTGCGCGAGGCGGTTCCACTGGCCGAAATAGGGCAGCCAGGAAAAGCCGAGACCGACGTTCCACTCGATCGCCGAGGCCAGGCTGCGGCGCATGCTGTCGTAGGATTCGCTGGGCTGGGCGGCGAGTACCTTGTCCACGCCCTGGGCGATGAAGATGTAGAGGATCAGGCCGCAGATGATGAGGAACATCGCCGGCACGCCGATGCGGATGAAGAACTTGATGGCCAGCGGCCCGCCATGGGCGATCCACCAGGCCACGGCGAACGCGACGATGGCGAAGATCGGAGCGCCGATCTCCCGCGACTGCAGACTTTCGGGGCCGCCGAAGGCGCCCACCACCCGGATCGCCGATTCGCCCAGCATGAAGCAGGCCATGGTGATCCAGCCGAGATTGAGGATGGCGAAGATCACCAGAAAGATGTTGCTGCCCACCGGGCCGAGACTGGAACGGGCACCGATGAAGGTCTCCACCCCGTAGCGCACGAACAGGATCGCCAGCGGGCAGAGCAGCAGGAGCGGCAGGGCGTTGCCGAACAGGATGGCCGCCGTGGCCGGCAGTGCCGGCAGCACGAAGCCCGTATAGCCGCCCACCAGGAAACTCCAGGCCGCGATGCCGAACCCGACCTGAATCAGGATGAAGTCCAGAAGCCCGAATTGCCGTTCGCCGCGAAGCACCGGCAGGATGCCGAAATAGACCTCGCGCTCGACATGCCGCTCGCCGCTCATTCTCGTTGCCCTCCCTGTACTGCTGCCGAAGGTCCCGCTCTCCCGAGGCTCACTGGCCTGCTGCGACGAGATAGAGGAACAGGATGATCAGACCGGTGATCGCCAGCGGCAGCCACCATTCGCGAATATGCATCGGATCGGGCAGATGCCCCTTTTCGATGGCTTCGATGCGCTGGTCGAGTTCCTTCTGGATCTCCGGTGTGAGATGGCGTCGCATCGCCGAACCTCCCGTTGCCCCGACGCCCGCCCTTCTGGTGCTGCGGGCGCCATTCTCGTTGCCGCGAGCCCAGGACGGCCCGCGCCGCCGAGGGAAGCAAGCTTCGTGCCAATTCGGGAGCGGCCACGCAAATGCCTCGCCCGCGTCCGGGCGCGGGAAAGGGGATCCGCGGCCTGCGGGGCGGGAACGAGGTATTGCACGCCCCGCGTTGCGCACGCCTTGGCGATGGCGGGAACGCCCCGCCATCTTCGCGCATCCTTGCAGCGATGATGCGTATGTGCAT
>CAYYZI010000178.1:0-6034 GCA_964475675.1 uncultured Geminicoccaceae bacterium | reverse complement strand
GGCCTGTGCGGCCGGGCCACGGGCGCTCCCGCACAGGCGGCGGAGGGGGCCGATCTGGTGGGGCTCGGTGTGCGGCCGGGGGCGATGGGACCGGTCGCCCAGGCGATGGCCCCGGGTCTCGATCCCGAGGCGGTGATCACCGATGTCGGCTCGGTCAAGACCCAGATCGTCCATGACGTGATCCCCCATCTGCCGGCACCGGCCCGCTTCGTGCCCGGGCATCCGGTGGCGGGCACCGAGCGCTCCGGCCCGGATGCCGCCTTCGCCACCCTGTTCGTCAACCGGCGGGTGATCCTGACCCCGATCGAGGACACCGACCCGGAGGCCACGGCCCGGGTGCGGGCGCTGTGGGAGCTGACCGGCGCCTCGGTCGATCTGATGACGCCGGAGCATCACGACCGCATCCTCGCCATCACCTCGCATCTGCCGCATCTGATCGCCTACACCATCGTCGGCACGGTGGCCGATCTCGAGACCCAGACCCGCAGCGAGGTGTTCAAATACGCCGCCGGCGGCTTCACCGACTTCACCCGGATCGCCGCCTCCGACCCCACCATGTGGCGCGACGTGTTCCTGACCAACCGCGAGGCGGTGCTGGAGATGCTCGGCCGCTTCACCGAGGATCTGGTGCGGCTGCAGCGGGCGATCCGCTGGGGCGACGGGGATACCCTCTTCGAGCTGTTCTCGCGTACCCGCGCCATCCGGCGGGCGGTGATCGAGGCCGGCCAGGCCTTCGAGCGGATGCCCGTACCGGGTCCGGCCGAGGCCGAACACGGCAACGACGAGGCCGGGACCTAGCCGGGCCGGAGCGGCAGATGGACGGGCTCGCCTGGGTGTTCGCCTACGGCTCGCTGATGTGGCGGCCGGGCTTCGCCTTCGAGGCCTCCGAACCGGCCCGTCTCGACGGCTATCATCGCGCGCTCTGCGTGTCCTCGCGCGTGCATCGCGGCACGCCGCAGCGGCCGGGCCTGGTGCTCGGCCTCGATCTCGGCGGCTCCTGCGAGGGCCGGGCGATCGGCGTCGCCCATGCCCGCGAACCGGAGGTGCTCACCTATCTCGACGAGCGCGAACTGGTCACCAACGTCTACGAGCGCCGCCTCCTGCCGGTGACACTGGCATCGGGTCGGATCGTCGAGGCCTGGTGCTATGTGGTGCGCCGCGATCACGAGCAGTATCTGGGCCGGCTGCCCGAAAGCGAACGGCTGCAGCGCATCCTGCGGGCACACGGGATCTCCGGCTCCTGCGCGGAATATCTGCGCAACACCGTGGCCCATCTGCAGGCCATGGGCATCCGCGAGCCCGAGCTCGAGCGTCTGGCGGCGCTGACCGAACAGGGCTGAGCGGGGGCTCAGTACTCCTTGGGGAGGAGAAAGATCGCCGTCCCCATGGCCAGACTGCCGAAGGTGATGGCGAAACCGGCCGCGGCCATGACCAGCGCCAGCCAGCGGTCGGCCGCGTTGAGCAGAACCGTGCCGAAGCCGGCGATGTCGAAATAGAGAAAACCGGCCAGAACCGCCCAGCCGACGAGGATCCCCAGCACGCAGTTGCGCGCCAGGAAGAAGAGCAGTCGCGAATCGAAACCGGTGGGCACCGCCGATCTCCCGATATCCTGCCGTTCGGATATAGGACCGGTGAGGCGGCCGGGAAATGCCGCGGATCATCCGCTCGGGGCTAGCGGACATGCGGCGATGTCGCGCGCGGGCCGGAGGCCGCCGGCGAGGTGGATGCCGGGCACGGTGATGCGGCCGCGGCGGACATGGAGCTGCCAGCCCTGGCGAACCGGCACGACCTCTTCCAGCCAGTCCTTGCCGCGGCTGCGACTGCCGCACAGCGGCACGCCGGCACGGGCCGCCAGCGCCGCCAGCACTTCCGCACTGCTGGCCGTGCCCGGTCCCACCAGCACCGCCTCCAGCGTCAAATCGAGCGGCGGTGTCGCGGGCAGCGCGACGGGCCGGGGGCCATCGCCGGTATCGAGCAGGGGAGAGGTCAGGCGGGGCCCCAGCAATGCCCGCGCGAGCTGCAGCATGCGGCCGAAATCGCCGCCGTCATGCCCTCTGAGATCGAGGAGGATCCGGGCCCCTGCCGGCAGCCTTTCGCGGAACTCGCGCAGGAGATTGCGCCCGAAGCGCTCGAGACGCACCAGCAGGCGACCGTCCTCGCGCCGCTCCAGCGCGGCGATCGAAGGGCGGCTGCGCACCCAGCGGATGGTGTCGGTATCGGGCGTCTTCACTGCCACCAGCCGGTAGCGATCCGGCCGCTCGGCCACCAGCCGGCGGGCGATGCACAGCCGATCCCGGTCGCAGGCCCGTTCCAGCGCCTGCCGCTCGCCCCCGGCCAGCGGCAGGCGATCGAGAAACGGGTCGGCCCGCCCCGGCGCCCACGGCACCGCGAGCAGGCCGAACAGGAACGCCGTCAGAAGAATGCGCTCAATGGCAGTAATTGAGCGACCCGACCATGAAAGCGCCCCAAGGCTCCTCGCCGACATTGTCGATCAGATCCACCAGCCGACGTTCGCGGGTGTCGATCACCGCCACCTGGTTGGTGCTGCTCAGGGAGACGTAGAGCCGCGTGCCGTCGGGGGTGGTGACGCCGGTCTCGGGGGTTCCGGGAAGGGCGATCTCGCCGGCATTCTCCATGGTCTCGAGATCGATCACCACCAGCTTGTCCTCGGCATTGCTGATGACGAAGGCGGCGGTCTCGAACCAGCCGGTGTTGACGCCGGTCATGCCGTTCGCACCCCGCAGCCGGGCCACCTCCTCGAGGCTGCTGGTGGAGATGACGGAGACCGTCTCGTCACCATTGTTGGGCACGATCATGTAGCGCCCGTCGGCGGTGGAGTAGGCCCGCCAGGGCAGCTCGCCCAGTTCCAGGGTGCGCTTCTTGCGGCCGTTGCGCAGATCCAGCACCGCCAGCCGATTGCCCTCGCCGAAGGCGGCGAAGCCGAGGCGCCCGTCGGGAGTGCGGGTGACGTTGATGATGCCCTGATATTCCTGATCGCCGCCGCCGGCATGGGCCACCATCTGCCCCTCGCCGACCGGGATCTCCTCGACCACCCGGGCGCTGGCGACGTCGATCACGCTGACGAAATCGGCGCCGAGATTGCCGACATAGAGTCGCGAGCCGTCGGGGCTGAAGGTCAGATTGTGGGGTTCGTAGAGCCCGTCCACCCGGGCGATTTCGCGCACCTCCCGGAGCGAGACCAGCGACACCGTGCCGGCGCCGATATTGCCGACCGCCAGCAACTCGCCATTGGGCGCCAGCTCCATGTGCTCGGGCTCCAGTCCGAGGGCGATGGTGGTGGCCTTGCCGTCACCGGCGAGATCGATCACCGAGATCGTGTTGTCGGCGGTGTTGCTGGCCACCAGCTTGGCGAGGGTGTCGGACACCGCCACCTGATGCGGCACGTTGCCCACCGCGAGGCGCGCCACCACGCGGTCCTCGCGCGTGTCGATCACCGCCACATCCGCGGAATTGCGGTTGGGCACGAAAATGTAGCGATCGACATCGGCCAGATCGGCGGCCTCCACGGTGGTCGCCATGGCCAGCGCGGCCATCCCCGACAGAACCCATTTCTGCATCTGGAACACTCCTTTTGCGGGACACCCCGTCCCTTGGTTGTAGTTGGCGATGGCAGGTCTCCTGGCTCGCGGGTCGGCGCCTCGATCGGCCTTCCCGGGCCAACGCCCAGTGGCATCAACGATCTCGGCTCGCCGCCTACAGTTGCGGGGGCAGCTCCGGCCTTGCCCCGGCCTCGGGCCAAAGGGCGCACCGGATTCCCTTTTCATCCCGAAGGGGAACCATCACCGGCAGGGTCCGCCAGATGCCGGATGCCGTCAAGCGCGAGTTGCTTGAAGCAGACTGCGAGATCGCCTAAGCGGGCCTGGTTCCGGCGGGAAACGGCAGATGGATGACCCAGTCACGCTGGTCGTCGATATCGGCGGCAACAAGATCAAGCTGGCCTGCTCCTGCGAAGCGGAGCGGCGCAAGGTTCCCTCGGGCCCCGATCTGACGCCGCAGCGGGCGATGGCCCTGATCCGCGAGCTCGCCGCCGACTGGCGGTTCGAGCGGGTCACCCTGGGCTGCCCGGGGCCGGTGCGCGACGGCCGCCTGCTGGGCGAGCCGGTCAATCTCGGCTGCGGCTGGGTGGGCTTCGATTTCGCCGCCGCCTTCGGCAAGCCCACCAAACTGGTCAATGATGCGCTGCTGCAGGCGATCGGCTCCTGGCAGGGCGGCAAGATGCTGTTTCTCGGCCTCGGCACCGGTCTCGGCAGTGCCCTCGTCTGTCCGGGAACGGCACTGGCCATGGAGCTCGCCCACCTTCCCTACAAGAGCAAATGGACCTATGAGGACTGTCTCGGCCGGCGCGGCCTCCTGCGCATGGGCCGCAAGCGCTGGGAGAAGGTGGTTCACGACGTCGTCGCCCGCTTCCGCGATGCCTTCCTGGTGGACGATGTCGTGCTCGGTGGCGGCAACGCCAAGCGCCTGCGCCAGCTTCCCGCGGGCTGCCGGCTCGGCAGCAATGCGCTGGCGGTGGCCGGCGGGCTGCGGGTGTGGACCGAGCCGATCAGGCTGCTGTAGGCGGCTGCGCCCGTCAGCCGGCGAACGGCCGGCCGCGCTGGCGGATCTCCTCGACCTCGGGATGACGGATGTGAACGAAGCGACGGTCGCAATACTTGCACACCGCCTGGCCGCCCTTTTCCAGAGTGAGGAACTCCAGCGGATGGCCCAGCGCCCCACCACCACCGTCACAGCGCACCTTCAGGCGCGGGGTGATCACCACCTCTTCACCGTCGAGCAGGAAATGCTCTTCGCTCTCGGCTGTCTCGGTCCTCGGGCTCATCATCATCTCCACGGACGAGGCGCGCATCCCGCCAGGCTGGCGGCGTCATGAGCAGGTCCGCTCCGTCTGCCACCGTCGACGGGCGGCAGCCGGCAGGCGGCGAGGCCGCCGGGACCGCACCGGACTTGCCAGCGAACGCGATCGAACTCAAGGGTTTGCGGAAAATCTACCGCGGTGCCCACGGCCAGCCGCCGATGGAGGCGCTCCGGGGCATCGACCTCGTGGTGCCGCGCGGCTCCTTCTTCGGCCTGCTCGGTCCCAACGGTGCCGGCAAGTCGACGCTGATCAACATTCTCGCCGGCCTGGTCGTCAAGAGCGCCGGCCGCGCCCTGGTCTGCGGCGTCGATATCGACCGCAATCCCAGGCGGGCGCGACGGGCGATCGGGGTGGTGCCGCAGGAGCTCAATCTCGACGCCTTCTTCACGCCGCGCGAGACCCTCGAATTCCAGGCCGGCCTCTACGGGGTGCCCAGGCGCAAGCGCAGGACCGCGGAACTGCTGGCAGCGGTCGGCCTCAGCGACAAGGCCGATGCCTATGCCCGCTCGCTGTCGGGCGGCATGCGCCGCCGCCTGCTGGTGGCCAAGGCCCTGGTCCACGATCCCCCGGTGGTGGTTCTCGACGAGCCCACCGCCGGGGTCGATGTCGAGCTCCGCCGTTCGCTCTGGGAATACATGAAGGGGCTCAACGCGCGCGGCCGCACGATCGTGCTCACCACCCACTATCTCGAGGAGGCCGAGCGCCTCTGCGACCGCATCGCGATCATCGACCGCGGGGCGCTGGTGGCCTGCGACGAAAAGTCCACGCTGATGCGGCGGCTCGACGAGAAGGAGCTGATCGTCACCGTTACGCCGTCGCCGGCGAACCTGCCCGATACGCTGCACGCGCGGGGCGTCCGGCTCGACGAGGAGGGCCGGCTGCGGATCCGCTACCACCCCAGCCGGACGCGGGTGATCGATCTTCTGGACGCGGTTCGCGACGCCGGATTCGCGATCACCGACCTGGTCACGCGCGAGCCGGATCTCGAGGAGCTGTTCCTGCGCCTCACCGGCAAGGGTGCGGAAGCCGCGCGGTGAACGCCGGGCCTTTCACCGGCGGCGGTGATGCGCTAGATAAGGCCCGCACGCGCCCGTAGCTCAGTCGGATAGAGCGTCGGCCTCCGGAGCCGAAGGTCAGAGGTTCGAGTCCTCTCGGGCG
>CAYYZI010000177.1:0-6035 GCA_964475675.1 uncultured Geminicoccaceae bacterium | reverse complement strand
AGGAGGTCGCCCGGGCGAGGCAGGAACTGGGACGGGTGCGCGAGGCCCTGGAGCGGTACAAGGGGAGCCCGCGCAGCGCCGGGATGCGGGCTCCCGGCAGCTAGCCTCGCCGCACGGCCACCACCGTCCGACGGTCCGGTTCAGGCCGCCGCCTTGCGCCGCTGCTGATGGCGGGCCAGGCAATCCATCCGCCGCAGATCCTGCTCCTCGAGGGCCAGCGCCAGATCGACCCAGAGCTCGACGATGTCGACCAGCTCGGACTTGGTCACCGGCTCCACCCGGCTGCGCATCCGGCGCAGGGCGAGTTCGGTGCGAAAGCGGCGGGGATTGCTCTGGACATGCTCGCGCAGGCGGTCGCGGGCCTCGCCCTTTTCGCAGACGATGTCGATCAGGCCGAGCGCGTGCAGCTCGTCGGCGCTGCGCGTGCGACCGTCTTCGATCAGCCGGCGCGCTTCCACCTCGCCGATGCGGCGACGGAGGAAGCTGTAGGCGCCCATGCCCGGAAACAGGTTGAACAGGATCTCCGGCAGGCCGAACTTGGCGTCGCGTTCGGCGATCACCAGATCGTTGGTCAGCATCGCCTCGAAGCCGCCACCCACGGCATCCCCTTCGATCACCGCGGCGGTCAGGATGGGCAACTCCAGGCTGCAGTAATTGTCATAGAGAACGTCCACGGAAAGATGGGCATAGGCCCGCAGAGCCTCGCGGTCCTGGTCGCGGATCAGAGCGGTGAACACGCTGAGATCGCCGCCGAGGCTCCAGGCTCCCTTGGCCCGCGACACCCAGGCCAGATAGCGGAAGGGCATCTCTTCGGCGCTGGCGCCCTGGTAGAGGCGCTTGAGATAGAGCTGGAATTCGCGGCCGTCGCGCATCAGCGGGCGGGTAAAGCAGGCGCGCTCGCGGTGATGCATCTCGGCCCACAGAATCCCGGTCTCCTGCTCGAGGCTGGCCGTCAGATTGTCGAACGCGATGTCCGGCCGGCCCTGCTCGCGCTTGAACGGGAGGATCGCCGCCGACTCTGCCGCTGCGGGGCGCGCGAAGCCCTGCTCCATCTGGCCCAGAAGCGCCCGAAGATCCCGCCGTGATACCGCCATGACCGCTCTCCTTTGCTTAGTGCGCCGCCGCTTGTGACCCGCTGAGGGCGACGACCGGTGTCCCTCTGAGTGCTGTACAAGACAAAGGTTAACGTTACTTTAATGATGGCGCAATACGGTAAATGGTTAAAGAAGAGTTACTTTAACCTACAAGACGAGAACAATTGCCGGGTCATTTAGATAAAAATTTCCCGAAAGCGGTCGCAACGAAACGGTAACCGGCGGCTTCAGGGCGCCGGGGGATCTCCCGGCCAGCCGGCGAACTGCAGGCTGTAGAAGGCGACAGCACTCAGCAGCAGCACCAGCACTCCGGCCAGCAGGACGTCCAGCAGCAGACCGGGTGGGCCTTCCGGCGCACCCCGGGCGATGCGCCGCCGGGTGAGGAGAAAGCGTATGCTGGCCGCCAAGATGAGAAGCGTACCGGTAACCACCAGGCCGCCGGCCGCATAGGACAGCGCCGGCCCGGCACGCGCCGATCCGCTTCCCCAGTCGAGCCGCTCGACCACCAGACCGAAGCCCATCACCGTCACCGCGGTGCGGACCCAGGCCAGATAGGTGCGCTCGTTCGCCGCATGATCGCGGAAACGTTCGATCATCGCCCTGCCCCGACCGGCTCCATCTTCTGTGGCTCCCTCACCCTCGATGGTTCGTGCTGCGTGTTCCTCCCGGACGGCACTCCCCGCCTACCCCCATGGACCCCGACGGTGTGGCGGTGGCGGCCGCGCCGTGCTCCGCTTCAGGAAGAAGGCGACCAGTACGCCGAAGGCGAAGCCGCCGATATGGGCCCACCAGGCGACGCCGCCCGCGCTGGCGGGTGTGCCGAGCGCGCTCAGGATCTGGAACAGGAACCAGAAACCGAGCAGCCAGCCCGCCGGCAGGGTGTAGACGAACATGAAGCCGACCGGGATCAGCACCAGCACCCGGGCCCGCGGGAAGAACACGAGATAGGCGCCCAGCACCCCGGAAATGGCGCCGCTGGCCCCGACCATCGGCGTCTCGGCAGCCGGGTCGGGAAGGATCTGCGCGGCCGCCGCGGCGAGGCCCGATGCCAGATAGAACGCGAGAAAGCCGGCATGGCCGAGGCGGTCCTCGACATTGTTGCCGAAGATCCAGAGATACAGCATGTTGCCGATGAGATGCATCCAGCCGCCATGCAGGAACATGGAGGTGAGCAGGGTCATCCAGGGCGCGACCATCACCAGCTCGGGAACCAGCTCCGCCCTGCCGGTGAGCACCGCCGGGATCATCCCCAGCCCATAGACCGTGCGCTCGAAGCCCCGCGCCCCCTGGCCGATCTGCCAGAGAAAGGTGACGACACAGAGGGCGATGAGGGTGACGGTGACGATCGGCCGGCGCGTGGTCGGATTATAATCCTTGAGCGGGATCATGAGGCTCGCATCCTTGCCCGAACGACGCTATGGCAGCGCCATCGAACGCCGGCGGGGGCATCCTGCCGGGGCAGCATAGAAGCGGGGGAAGCAATGGGCCAGTTCGGTCTGGGACAAGCCGTCACACGCAAGGAGGATGCCCGCCTGGTCACCGGGCGGGGCCGTTTCACCGACGATCTGCAGCCGCCCGGCTGCGCCCATGCGGTCTTCCTGCGCTCGCCGCACGCCCATGCCCGCATCACCGCCATCGACTGCAGCGAGGCCCGCAACATGCCGGGCGTTCTCGCCGTGTTCACCTGTGCCGATCTCGATGCCGCCGGGATCGGCCCGTTGCCCTGCGTGAGCCTCTACAAAAACCGCGACGGCTCGCCGATGGCGGCGCCCGAACGCCCGGTGCTGGCCCGCGAGCGGGTACGCTTCGTCGGCGATCCGGTGGTCGCGATCATCGCCGAGACCGCCCATGCCGCCCGCGACGCGGCCGAGGCGGTGGCGATCGACTACGAGCCCTTGCCGGCCGTCGTCGAAACCGGCCGTGCCCTCGAAGCGGATGCTCCCCGGATCTGGCCGGAGGCCCCCGGCAATCTCGCTCTGGACTGGGAGACCGGCGATCCGGCCGCGGTCGATCGCCTGTTCGCCGCCGCCCAGCGGATCGTCGAGCTGACTTTCGTCAACAACCGGATCATCGTCAATCCGATGGAGACCCGGGCCTGTCTCGCCGAGTGCGATGCCGAGGCCGAGCGGCTGACCCTGACCGTCGGCAGCCAGGGCGTGCACAGCATGCAGCGCATCCTCGCCGAGACGGTGCTGCGCATTCCGAAGGAGAAGCTGCGGGTGGTCACCCGCGATGTGGGCGGCGCCTTCGGCATGAAGATCTTCGTCTTCCCCGAATATCCGGTCTGCCTGCACGCCGCCCGCATGCTCGGACGTCCGGTCCGATGGGTGGCCGATCGTACCGAATCCTTCGTCGCCGACACCCATGGCCGCGATCACCTGACCACCGTCTCCATCGCCGTCGACGGGGACGGCCGGATGACCGCCATTCGCGCCTCGGCGATCGCCAATCTGGGCGCTTATCTGTCCCAGGTGGGCCCCTTCATCCCGACCGAATGCGGCGGCTACATGTACAGCGGTGTGTACGGCTTCGAGGCCGCCCATTACCGGGTGCGCTGCGTCTTCACCAACACCGCTCCGGTCGATGCCTATCGCGGCGCCGGACGTCCCGAGGCGGCCTATGCGGTGGAGCGGGCGGTCGACTACGCGGCTCGCGAACTGGGCCTCGATCCGATCGCCTTCCGCCGCCGCAACTTCATCCCCGCCGCGGCCATGCCCTACCGCACGCCGCTCGGCTACACGTACGATTCGGGCGATTTCCACCGCCTGCTGGAGGCCGCCCTCGCCCGTGCCGATGCCGCCGGCCACCCGGCCCGCCGCGAGACCGCGCGACGGCAGGGGCGCCTGCTGGGTCTGGGCATCGCCTACTATATCGAACGCTGTGCCGGCGGTTCCGAGGAGGAGGCCCGGCTGGAGCTGGCCGCCGATGGCCGGGCCCGCATCTATATCGGCACCCAGAACAACGGCCAGGGGCACGAGACCGCCTACGCGCAGATCGTCGCCGACCGGCTCGGTCTGCCCTTCGCCGATATCGAGGTAATCCAGGGAGACACTGACCTGGTGGCCACCGGCCGCGGCACCGGCGGCTCACGCTCGCTGCCGATCGGCGGTGCCGCGGTGCTGCGGGCCGGCGAGAAGATCGTCGAGCGGGCACGCGAGCTGGCCGCCGAGATGCTGGAGGCGGCGAGCGAGGACATCGCCTTCGCCGAGGGCAGCTTCCGCATCCTCGGTACCGATCGGCGCCTGACGCTGACCGAGGTGGCGGCCGCGGCCGGCGGCCTCGAGGAGAGCGGCAGCTTCAAGCCGGAGGCGCCGACCTTCCCCAATGGCTGCCATGTCTGCGAGCTGTCGATCGACATCGCTACCGGTGTGCCGCGGATCGAACGGTATACCGTGGTCGACGATTTCGGCGAGATCGTGAATCCGGCGCTGCTGGCCGGCCAGGTCCATGGCGGCCTCGGCCAGGGGATCGGCCAGGCACTGCTCGAGCACACGGTGTACGATGCCGAAAGCGGCCAGCTTCTTTCGGGTTCGCTGATGGACTACGTGCTGCCGCGGGCCGACGATCTGCCGAGCTTCGACTTCAGCTGGGTGGTGATCCCCTGCCGCACCAACCCGCTCGGGATCAAGGGAGCCGGCGAGGCCGGGGCCATCGGCGCCCCGCCGGCGGTGATCAATGCCGTCGTCGACGCCCTCGCCGAGTTCGGCATCCATCATGTCGACATGCCCGCCACCCCGCTCAGGCTGTGGCGCCTGCTGCAGGAGATCGGGCTGCAGCGCTAGCCGGCCCGCCGCGTTCGGGTGCTCAGCCGCGGGCGCGGCGCAGCCGGGAAACCTCCAGCGCCCCGAAGGTCAGGATGGCGAGCAGCAGCGGCAGCATGTAGTAGATCGCACGGAACATGATCAGCGAGCTGATCAGCGGCGCCGCGAGGCTCGGCGCCGGGCTGATCAGCAGCACCACCGCCCCCTCGAAGACCCCGAGACTGCCCGGCACATTGCTCACCAGACCCAGCGCCAGTGCCGCCACGAAGATGTTCAGGGTCTGGAAGAAACCGAGATGGAGATCGGCCGGCAGCAGCACGTGCAGGGCCGCCGCCACGCCCAGGAGATCGCCGACGCCGAGGGAGATCAGCACCAGGGTGGCGACGAACCCCGGCAGGTCGATGAGATGCCCGAACACCCGAAAGCGGCGGTGCATGACGGCACCGAGCAGTACCACGGTGGCCACCGCGGCCAGGAGGATGCTGCCAGCCAACCGCCACCATCCGGTCGAGATGTCGGTGGCCGCCGCCAGCGGTCCGGGATCGAGCAGCAGGGCGAGACCGCCCAGGGTGAAGACGGCGAGACCGAAGGCGGTGGTGAAGTAGATCTGGATCTTGGCGACATCGACCAGATCGAAGCCGCGCGCGCTGTAGAGCTTGTAGCGTACCGTGGCCCCGACCAGGATGGCGAAGCCGGTGGCGTGCGCGATCCCCTGGGTGATGAAGGAGTAGAGCGCGACCAGCGGCACCGACAGGCGCCGGCGGGTGAACTGCACGGCGTAGAACTCGTAGCCGATCAGCGCCACGAAGCTCATTCCGGTGAAGGCGACGGCGAGGCCCACCTGGGTCGGACCGATCTCCTCCATCTCCCGGAGCAGCTCTTCGAGCGTGACATGGGCCGCCCAGCGCCGCAGTACCCAGACGGCGAACAGCAGCAGCGCGCCGCCCACGGTGACGGAGATCAGGCGCTTGCGGCGGGCCCGCCGACGCAGCCGTGCGGTGAGCTCGTCCTGCGCATCGCCGGGCGCCGGCACGGGGCCGGGTTCCGCAAGGGCCGCGGGATCGGCGACGGCGTCCTCGGGATACCCGCCGCTGGCAGCATCCGCACGCGCCGGCGCCGCCTGCTGCGGTGGCATCACGGCGGCCACCGCATCACCGGAGTCGACCGTTCCCTCACGACC
>CAYYZI010000176.1:0-6046 GCA_964475675.1 uncultured Geminicoccaceae bacterium | reverse complement strand
GCCCTGGCTCTCTCCCGCCTTCCGGCCGGTGCGCGATCTGATGCAGACCATCCCCACCTTCGTCTCTCTGATCCCCACCCTGATCCTGTTCGGCCTGGGGGTGGTGCCGGGGCTGATATCGACCGTGATCTTCGCCATCCCCGCCCCGATCCGGCTCACCCATCTGGGCATTTCGGCGGTCCCCAAGCCGCTCAAGGAGGCGGCCGAAGCCTTCGGGGCGACCCCCTGGCAGCTCCTGTTCAAGGTCGAGCTGCCCCATGCGAGGCCGGCGATTACCGCCGGTCTCACCCAGTGCATCATGCTGGCCCTGTCGATGGTAGTGATCGCCGCCCTGGTCGGCGCCGACGGGCTGGGCAAGCCGGTGGTGCGGGCCCTCAACCAGGTCAACATCGCCAAGGGCTTCGAGGCCGGCCTCGCCATCGTACTGGTGGCCATCGTCCTCGATCGGGTGTGCAAGCGCTCCGGCAGCGGGAGCCCCGATGGCTGACGGCACGCCCGTCATCCGCTTCGACAATGTCGACATCGTCTTCGGCAGCCGGCCGCAGCTCGCCCTGCCGCTGATCGATGCCGGCCGCTCGCGCGAGGAGATCCTCGAGCAGACCGGTCAGGTGTTGGGGGTGGGAGGCGCCAGCCTGGCCGTCGGGGAAGGCCAGATCTGCGTGCTCATGGGCCTGTCCGGCTCCGGCAAATCGACCCTCCTGCGTGCCGTCAACGGCCTCAACCGGGTGACCCGGGGGCGGGTGCTGGTACGCGAAGGAGACAGCGAGACCGACGTCACCCGTTGCGACCGGGCCACGCTGCGGCGCCTGCGCACCCGGCGCATTGCCATGGTCTTCCAGCAGTTCGCCCTTCTTCCCTGGCGCACGGTCGCCGACAATGTGGCGCTG
The DNA here is from genome assembly GCA_964475675.1 of uncultured Geminicoccaceae bacterium. Lineage (GTDB taxonomy): Bacteria > Pseudomonadota > Alphaproteobacteria > Geminicoccales > Geminicoccaceae > JALSRW01. The sequence goes on along the minus strand of CAYYZI010000176.1, from coordinate 5,159 downwards.
GGGCTGGAGCTGCGCGGCACACCCGAGGACGAGCGGCGGCGGATCGTTGCCGAGAAGCTGGCTCTGGTCGGTCTCGAGCAGTGGGCCGAGAAGCCGGTGCACGAGCTTTCGGGCGGCATGCAGCAGCGGGTCGGGCTGGCCCGCGCACTGGCCACCGATGCCGACATCCTGCTCATGGACGAGCCCTTCTCGGCGCTCGACCCGCTGATTCGCGACCGCCTCCAGGACGAACTCCTCGCGCTCCAGCGGCGGCTGCGCAAGACCATCCTGTTCGTCAGCCACGATCTCGACGAGGCCCTCAAGATCGGCTCGACCATCGCCATCATGGAAGGGGGCCGCATCGTCCAGACCGGGGCACCCGAGGAGATCGTGCTGGCACCTGCCGACGGGTACGTCCGCAGCTTCGTCGCCAATGTCAATCCGCTCAACGTGCTCAGGCTCGGCACCGCGATGCGGCCGGTGGACGCCGACAGCGCGGTGACCGTGCCGGTCGGCGACGGGCGGATGCTCGATGTGCGCCTCGACGACCGACGCCGCCCCCTGGAGATCTGGGAAGGGCGGCGACGCCTCGCCCTGCTGCCCTGGCCGGAATCGGAGAGCGGCGAGCAGGCCCATGAGGAGGGGGTGGTAGTGGCGCCGTCAGAGGCCTCGATCCGTCTCGCGGTGGCGGCCCTGGCCTGCACCCGCCGGCCGGTGCTGGTCACCGATGCCGCCGGCCGGATGGTCGGCTTCGTCGACAATCTCCGCCTCCTGTCCTGCCTGCAGCGCGGCGGCATGGCGGCGGATCCGCAACTGCAGAGGACGGGAAGCGAGCCATGCTGACCACCACCATCGGCGCCTATCCCAAGCCCGACTACGTTCCGCTCCCCGACTGGTTCCATGCCGAGGGCGGCACCGACACCCCCGATCCCACCAGGGGCTATGCCGAGGCCTGGGCGGAATGGGGCGAGAAACTCGAGCAGATCCTCGACCGGGCGACGGTGGAAGTGGTCCGCGAACAGGTGGATCTCGGCATCGATGTTCCCACCGACGGCGAGATCCGGCGCGAGAACTACATCCACTATCACTGCCGCCACATCGCCGGCATCGATTTCGAACAGCTTTCCGAGAAGACCATGCGCGGCCATTACCGGGCGCGGTTGCCCACCGTCCGCGCCCCGCTCGCCGCCACCGCGCCGTTTCTGGTGCGCGACTGGCAGGTGGCGCAGGCCGCCACCGACCGGCCGGTGAAGATCACCGTGCCCGGCCCGCTGACCATCACCGACAGTATCGTCGATGCCCATTACGGCGATCCCGCACGGCTCGGCCGGGCGCTGGCGGAGGTTCTCAATGTCGAGATCCGCAGGCTGGCCGAGGCCGGCTGTCGCTGGATCCAGGTGGACGAGCCGCTGTTCGCGCGCAAGGCCGACGAGGCCCTGGCCTATGGCGTCGAGAACCTGGAGCGCTGCTTTCACGGGCTGCCCGCCGAGGTGACCCGCTGCGTCCATATCTGCTGCGGCTACCCCAACGAGGTCGATCGCGAGAACTATCCCAAGGCGCCGCGCGAGGCCTATTTCCGGCTCGCCCCTGCGCTCGACGCGGCGGCGGTGGACGCGATCTCCATCGAGGACGCCCATCGCCACAACGATCTGCGGCTGCTCGAGCGGTTCGCCCGCAAGACGGTGATGCTCGGGGTGATCGCCATCGCCCGCAGCCGCGTCGAAACGGTGGAGGAGGTGCGGGCGCGTTTGCAGGCGGCGCTCGCCCATATCGATCGCGAGCGCCTCATGGCCGCTCCGGATTGTGGGCTGGGGCTGCTGACCCGTGATCAGGTGCGGGCCAAGCTGCGGGTCATGGCCGCCGCGGCACACGCCCTCTGAAGACGGTCTACCGCATCCGGCGGAGCTGCTGCGGACGAGCCGCCTGTGGGCGGGCGCATGCCAGCAGCAGGGCCGGCCCGATGGCGAGCTGCAGCCACACCGAGACGGCCTCCAGCCAGACATTGTATCCGGCGAAGGGCGGCACCGGCCGCCAGGTCGCATAGACGATCGCCACCAGCAGGCCGCTGGCGGCCCACCAGGCCACTTCGGCATGGCGGCGGATCCGGCTCCTCCCCGTCGCGGGCATCTTCGCACCTCGCGCATCCGTTAACATCGGGTTAACGCAAACACGGCCGGGAAGGATTCGGGGCGGGAAAATCCGCAACTACATATTGACGTATGTCGAGCGGAATAATATCCTAGACTTCCCCGAACCGCAAGGATGCTCGGCCCATGAAGAACAGATTTCAAGAAGTTTTTAGGTATTTGCGCCTCATTTGGCAAAACTGGCCGCGCCGCTTCGTTCTCCGCGAGACCGGCGTCCCCGTCGAACTCCTCCATGTCGAGGAACAGGACGGTCGCCGCCGCTTTCTGGTGCAACTGCCGAGCGGCCGGCGCGAGCTGGTCGAGGAGGAGGCGCTCGCCAGCCGCCTCGCCTATGCCACCGCCGCCATCGCCACCCTGGCCGCGGTGGCGCTCGCCGGGCTGGTGGCCGGGGCCAGCCTGCTGCCCGATCTGCAGGCCGCCATCCTCGGCCTCAAGGGTGCCTGCGAGGCGCTCACCGTGGTGCCGTCGGCCGACCGCTGAGGGAAGCCGCGGCGGGACCGTCGGCCGCCGGCATCGCCGCGGCCGGCGGCCCGTCGGATTCGCGGATGACCAGCTCCGGCTCCCAGACCTCCTGGAGGTCGGCCGGATCGGCGCCGCCCACCAGCGCCAGCGCCATGGCCGCGAGGCGGCGGCCGGCGGCCCGGATCGGCATGCGGATGGTGGTCAGCGGTGGTTCGGCGATGCGCGCCAGCGGAATGTCGTTGTAGCCGATCACGGAAACCTCGCGGCCCACGCGATGGCCCAGCGCCCGCAGCGCCCGCATGGCGCCGATCGCCGTCAGATCCTCGATGCACAGAAGCGCCGTGGGGGGCCGAGGCAGCGCCATCAGGGCCCGTGCCGCCCGCGCTCCGGCCTCCTCGCCGATGCCGTCATGGCGCAGATGCTCCTCGCGGCAGGCGATGCCGGCCCGGGCGAGGGCCCGGCGGTAGCCAGCCAGGCGCTCGCGCACGAAGTTGAAGCGCGGATCGGCGGCGATGAAGGCGATCTCGCGGTGGCCCAGCTCGATGAGGCGGCTGGTGGCGAGCTCGAGCGCCCGTTCGCCGTCGAGATCGACAAAGGCGTGGCGCCCGGCCTGGCGGTCGCGCCCCAGGGTGGCGAAGGGAAAGCCCCGCGCCGCCAGGTAATCCACCCGGGGATCCTCGGTGAAGGTGCGGTCGAGAATGAGACCGTCGACCCGCCGTCCCTCGACCAGCCGGCGGCAGACCTCGAAGGGGGCCTCGCCTTCGGGCACGCAGGCCAGCACCAGATCGAAATTGGCGGCGTGCAGGGTCTCGCCGATGCCGGCCAGCAGATCGGCGAAATAGGGATTGCCGTAATAGGCGGCGATGCTCTGCGGCACGAAGCCGATGGTCTCGGTGCGGCCCGAAGTGAGGCGGCGGGCGGAGGCGTTGGGCGCGTAGCCCAGCTCGCGCGCCATCGACACCACCCGCTCGCGGGTGCGCGGACTGACATCGGGATAGCCGTTGAGCGCCCGGGATACGGTCGTCATCGACAGACCGAGCCGGCGCGACAGCTCCTTGAGGTTCATCTCGCCACCGGGCCTCGCTTCCAACCGCTCGATAGCGCCCCACCGCCGACCCGGTCAAACTCCGCGGGACGGCGACAGAGAATACCGATCAGCGCAGCATCGTCAGCGCCACGGTGTAGCCGAGCAGGCCACCGGTCACCAGTGCGGCGAGCATCCCGGCCCAGGAAAACCGGACGGGGTCGCGCCGGCGATGCCCGGCCACCGGCCCGCGCTCGATCCGCACCGGAAAACGGTCCACATTGCTGGCCATGGCGAACTCCCGAGGGTTAACAACCGCTCACCATAAGGGAACGCCGGAGGCCGGGTGTTAACAAACCGTCAAGATCGGCGCGGTTCCGTCCCCGGGTATGCGTGCCGGCAGCCGTTCAGGGTTTCTCGCCGCGCCGGATGCGCTGCTCGATATCCTCGATGCAGGCCGGCAGGCCGGTGATGTCGTCGACCACGTAATGGGCCCCGCAGCGCACCAGGTTGCGATAGGCGCGCTGCCGCAGCGCCTCCTGCTCCTCGGCGGAGAGCGCCTTCCACTCCTCGAGGGAAAGCCCCACCTCGTTGCCGGAAATGGCGAGACCGATGCTCCACATGCCGGCATTGAGGCCTTCCTCGACGCCCGGCACGGTGTCGTCCACCTTGACGCAGGCGGCGACGCAATCGACCCCGAGATTGATGGCGTTCTGCAGGCACATGAAGGGGTAGGGGCGGCCGGCGGGAACGTCGGAGGCGCAGACCGTGCTGTCGGGTTCGTAGCCCTGGCGGCGGGCATCCTCGAGATTGATGGCCATCATCTCGGTGGTGTAGCCGGTGGTCGAGCCGATCTTGATGCCCCGCTCGCGCAGCCAGGCGATGGTCTCCAGCGTGCCCGGGATCAGGTCCGAATACTGGCTCAGGCATTCGAGCTGGAGCGGCACGAAATCGGCGAACATGGCCTCCACATCCTCTTCGGTGGGCAGCCGGCCGTGGGTCTCCTGCCAGCGCCGGCGCACCGTCGGCAGCTCGGTGATCCGGCGGATATGGACCTTCTTGTGGGCACCCATCGGCGCCCGCGCCTCCTCCATGGTGATCGGCACCTGCTTGCGCCGGAATACCTCGACGAACACCACCGCCGGCGCCATGCAGCCGAAATCCATGGTGGTGCCGGCCCAGTCCAGCAGCACCGCCTGGACCGGGCCGCGATAGCTGCGGGCGTAACGGAAATCGTAGATCTGGCTCATGATTGCGGGTCTCCCGAGAGCGGTTTGGGGGGGTCAGTCGGCGGGGCGGCCGCTGGCCACCCCCATCTCCTGCATGGTCTCGGCCACGGCGGCGACGGCGCGGCGCATGTCCTCGGCGGTGACATGGCCGATGCAGCCGATCCGGAAACTCGGCGCGACGGTGAGCTTGCCCGGGTAGATCACGAAGCCCTTGCGCCGCAGCCGGTCGTAGAAATCCTCGAAGACGAAGGCCGGATCCCCGGCGTAGAGGCTCTGGTCCGGATGTTCCATCGGTTTTCCTTTCAGCCTGAATCAGTG
>CAYYZI010000175.1:0-6048 GCA_964475675.1 uncultured Geminicoccaceae bacterium | reverse complement strand
ACCACCGTGCCGTGGAAATGTCCGGGCACATAGAGGGTGTTGTGCATCATGATGTTGAGCTGCTCGGTACCCAGCACGACGCCGGAGATGCCACCGAGGAAGCCGAACATCACCAGCGACAGGAACATGCCGGAGAAGGCCGGATTGTCCCAGGGCGCCTTCCTGAGCCACTCGAAGATGCCGTTGATGTAGCCGTTCTTGCGCTGCGCCGCCTCGATCGCGCCCGGCACGGTCATGCCGTGGATGAGCGAGCCGAGCACCGCCAGATAGAGGGCGTAGCTGGTGTTGAAGACCTTCCACTCGGAGCTCAGCCCGGGCTCGACCAGCAGATGGTGGGCCGAGGCCAGCTGGAGGAAGAGGATGTAGAGGAAGAAGGCGGTCCGGCTGACCTTCTCCGAGAGCGGCTTGGCCCCCAGCAGCAGGCCGATGATCGCGTACCAGATGGCCACATGGGCGGAGACGTTGATCTGCTGGGAGCTGTGCCCCATGCCCCACCAGACGAGCTTGTACATCAGCGTGTCGATATGGCTGATGTAGCCCAGCGACCACAGCCAGGTCGGGATCAGGATGATGGCCCCGGCGGCGATGGTGAAGACGGCGATGATCGCCGCCGTGATGGCGCCGAAGGTTACCAGCGGCACCGAGCCCTCGTAGGTGCGCTCGTCGCGGGCGATCACCAGCGTTCCGAAGAACACGGCGCAGCCGATCAGGGCGCCCACGGCGAACAGGATCAGGCCCAGATAGAAGTTGGGCGAGGCCTGCATCGGCACGTAGGAGGTGAACATCACGCTCGAGTCGCCCTGCAGCACCGCCCAGTTGACCAGCAGCGCGCCGACGATCATCAGCACGAAGCCGACCCAGGCCAGCCAGGGTGTCGCCAGGCGGCAGCTCAGGAGCACCGCCGAGGCGAAATACAGAACAGCCATCTCGAAGAAGATGACCCAGAACAGCAGCACGTTGACGCCGTGTGCGGTGAGCACGAGGTAGAAGGTGTCGGAATCGAGAAGATGGATGGCCGGCCAGCGGGTCAGCGCCACCATCAGCCCCATGAGCCCGCCGATCGCCAGAAACACCACCGCGGCCACGGCATTGGCCTTGATCAGCCGTTCCGCGGCCAGATCGACTTTCAGTCCGGTGACCGGACATTCCCGGAACTTGGCAGCGATGCCGCCGACAATGCCGAGTTCGCCTGCTGCAGTCGCCATGGCTTACCCTCCCTGCCCGGGCTCGACCACCCGGATGCGGCCGGTCATGGTGTGGTGACCGGCGCCGCAATACTCGTTGCAGACCACGGTGTAGACCCCTGCCTCGAGCGGCGTGATGGTGATGATGTGCTCGAGGCCGGGATGGACCTGGAGGTTGATGTTGACGGGCTGCAGGGAGAAGCCGTGCTGCCAGTCGAGCGAGGAAATGTGCAGGCGGTAGCTCTGTCCCTTCTCGAGCTGGATCACCGGCCACCACTCCCACAGGCGGGCGATCATGTAGACATCGCCGCCAGGCGGCGGAGCGACGATCGGCACCCCGGTGTCACCCTCCTCGCCGATCTTGTATTTCTCGGTGGTCGCCTCGGCGCGCTGGGCATAGAGGTCGGGATCGATGCGATAGACCTCGGTCGACAGGTTCTGTTTCCCCTCCAGGTGCCAGTACACCATCATGCCGAACATGAAGACGCCCCAGAGGAAGGCGACCGCGATCCAGACCAGCTCACCGCGGGCTACGGGCTCGTTCCACCAGACCCGCGTCTCGGGAGGACGTAACGCCATGGCAGCACCCCCTATTTCGCGATTGGTATTTGGGTGATCTCCATCAGCCCCCACATCAGGTAGAGGACAGCAGGGATCGTAACGCCCAGAAAGAGAAGCAAGAACGGGTTGTCCAGCACGCGCTGCATGAAGGGCAGCCGTTCCGGTTTGCCCGTCGGCTGTTCGGATTGGTTGCTCATGGCTTTGCTTACCCCTGCTTCCGGAAACGGGCCAACACTGTACAAGCCAAGCTTACCGCCTGCCCGACTCTCAAGAATTGACCTTCGTCAAGCGCGGCGCCACCAGCATCGGTCCGAAGCGGGCAGCGAACAGGGCGTAGGCACCGCCCCAGAGCAGTGCCGGGATGCCCAGCGCCAGCGCCGTGGCCTCCGACCAGAATGGCGCCAGCAGGCGCAACACCGCACCCGCGACCACCAGCAGGTAGATGAGGCCGGTGATGCGGTCGGCCTCGAGCGGCCGGCCGGTATGGCCCAGCGAGGCGCGGGTCATCACCGCCAGGGTCATGGTCCCGAAAGCGCCGGTGGTGAAGGCGTGGAAGGCGGCAGAGGAGGGCAGGCCCCAGCCGAGCAGCGCCGCCCCGTAGAGCAGCCCGCCGATTCCCAGCCAGGCGTAGCCGACATGCAGCACGGTCACCAGCGGCTCGGCGAGCGTCGCCTGACCCTGCCAGCGCGTCAGTCGCAGCAGATGGAGGATGCCCGAAAGCAGGAACAGGATGCCGGCCGCGAGCGAGGAGGAGGGCAACCAGGTCAAGAGGGTGATCGCCCAGACCAGCAGCGTCAACTTGTCCCACATGCCCCACTCGGCGGGGAGCTCCTGCCGGCCCTGCCGCATCAGCCAGTTGCGGGTGAAGGCGGGAACGATGCGGCCACCGATGAGAGCAATCAGCATCAGGATCACGGCAAGGCCGAGGCGCCGCCCGAAATCACCCGGCAGAGAGCCCAGGAAGGGGTCGAGCCGCGACAGAACGCTGCCCAGGGCGAACAGGCTCAAGAGCAGGGCCACCGGGATGTTGCGCCGGTTGTTGCCGGCCAGGATCTCGCGCCAGGCGAGTCCGCACAGCGTTCCGTAGAATCCCGCATCGGCGAGCAAGGCGAGCAGGGCGGCGGCAGTGCCGGGCAGCAGACCGGCCAGCCGGGCCAGCAGCCAGACCAGGAACAGCGCCAGCAGAGCCGGACCGCGCAGCGGTGGCCGACCCGTCCAGCTCGGGATCGCGGTCAGCAGAAAGCCCGCGACCACCGCACCGATACCGCCGAACAGGGTGGCGTGCTGATGCCAGGCGAGACCGTGCATGGCCGGTGCCCACGGCAGGAACTGGGCCAGCAGAGCCAGCCAGACCAGCAGGGCGATCGGCAGCCATATGCCGGCGCCCAGGAAGAATGGCCGGAACCCGTTCTGCAGCACGGGCCAGCGTCCGACCCGTGCGCGCCACCCATGGCTGGTGGAAATCGAAGGCGAATGATGCACCGCTCGTTCCTCGTTGCAGGCCCGGCTGCCAGCGACGGCCATGTTATTGCCGCAGCCGGTCCGCGCGCACTTGACGGCTGTCAATTCCCGGCCCCAGCAGGAAGCGGCTCAGGGTGGCCACCCGGCGGCCGGGCTGCAGGGAGGATGGCATGGGCAGCGAGATCGTGGTGATCGGCGGCGGCATCGCCGGGCTGGCGGCCGCTTTCGAGCTGGCGTTGGCGGGCTGTCGCGTGACCCTGTTCGAGGCCCGCCGGGTCGGGGCGATGGCCTCGGGGGTGACCCTCGGCGGGGTGCGGCAGTCGGGCCGGCATCCGGTGGAGCTGCCGCTGGCCCGGGCGGCGGTGGCCATCTGGCGCGAGCTCGAGGATCTGCTGGAGGCGCCGACCGGGTACCGGCGCACCGGCAATCTGCGGCTCGCCCGCACGCCTGAAGAAGCGGAGCATATCGCCGCCATGGTCGCCGAGCAGCGGGCATCGGGCCTCGACATTGCCCTGCTCTCGGATCCCGTGGAGATCCGCGAGCTGGCGCCGCTGCTCGCGGACGGCATCGTGGCGGCCTCCTTCTGTCCCGGGGACGGCCAGGCCGAGCCGGGGCTGGTGCTCGCTGCCTATGCCGCGGCGGCGAGACGCGCCGGGGTCGCGTTGCGCGAGGGCGAGATGGTCCAGACATTGGCGGTGGAGGGCGGGCGCATCGCCGGGGTGCACACCGGCAGCGGCCGTGTCCCGGCCGATGTGGTGGTCGTCGCCGCCGGCATCGAGAGCAACGCCCTGCTCGCACCGCTGGGTCTCGCCATCCCGATGACGGTGCCGGAAGTCGCCGGCTTCCGCACCCGTCCCGTCGGTCGACGCCTCGGCCCGGTGCTCGGGGTCGCCAATGCCGAAATCGCGCTTCGGCAGCAGGCCGACGGCTGTTTGCGGGTCACCGGTGCGGCCGGCGAGGGCGGTGATGGCAGGGCGGGCGGACCGCGCCTCGCCGGCTTTTCGACCCTGCTGGCCAGCTTCACCTCGCTGCTGGAGGGTGCCGCCGAGTACGCCTTGGCCGAGACCTGGGCCGGGTATCTGGACCAGACGCCCGATGCGTTGCCGGTAATCGAGGCCGTTCCCGGCATCGACGGGCTGGTCCTGGCCTTCGGCTTTTCCGGTCACGGCTTCGCGCTGGGTCCGATCACCGGGCGTCTGGTCCGCGATCTGATCGTCGCGGGCAGATCATGCCTGCCGCTCGCCGCGTTTCGCCGCGACCGCTTCGGGCGAGGCGATAGCGGCGCGGCCGTCACCCTTCACGGCTGAGGCCGGGTCTCTCCGCCGCAGCAGAGCAGACGAAGCAGAATCCGGTCCTCGTCCACCGGCACCGCCGCCTTGAAGGGGCCGGCGGCGAAGCGCAGGGCGATCCGCTCGGCGGGGACGCCGGCCGCCACCAGCCGTCCGGCGAGCGCCTCGAAGCGTCGGATCGCCCGCTCCCAGACGGCGATGGCCAAGGCATCCCGGGTGACCGCGTGCCTGCCGCGGGCGGACAGAACCACATGCCAGTCGGCCGATGGCGGCAGCGCCCCCACGGCCCGGTCGAACTGGGCCACCAGCACCGCGAGCTGCTGCTCGGCGCTGCGATCGAGTTCCGCCGTGCCCGGTCGGAAGAGGATTTCGCCGCTGACCCGGGCCGTCAGGCCCGCCCGGCTGCCGATCTCGTCCGCTGCGCCGGCGGAGGCGGCGTTCTGCCGTGCCGACGCCTGCAGCAGCTGCCGCTCGAGCAGGCGGATCCGCGATTGTGCCTGCCACAGCCACAGGGAAAGACCGAGCAACGCGGCCAGTGCGAGGACGGCGAGTGCCCGCCAGACGCGCCACCTGGCCCCGCCCGTCGCCGGCCGCCGTCGGCGCTGCCGTGTTCGCCCGCGCGGAGCGCCTCCGTTCTGTCCGTCGCTTTTCGAGCGGGCGCGCAGCTGTGCCTCGTAGGCCGCCCGCTGCAGCGGATCGCTCAGCACCGCATAGGCCTCGCTCAAGAGGCGGAAGCGCTCGGGATCGATGCCCGGTCCCGCGCGGTCGGGATGGAGCCACTTCGCCCGTTCGCGATAGGCGCTCTTGATCTCCTCGGCGGAAGCCGTGCGCTCGACGCCGAGAATCGCATAATAGTCCCTGAGCGGCTCGCCGGTTGCCATGATCCTGTCCGGTTCAGCGCGAGAACGGCGCGGGCGGGCGCCGGGCGCGGAGCTTGCCGTGGTTGGCCGTTGCGGGCAAGCTTCGCCCGGTCGTCGATGGGAGGAATCGAAGCGTGTGGCAGGGCTGGCGCAGATTGCTCGGATCCGTGCCCGGGCCGCGGCCGTCGCGGCCGAGGGGCACCCCGGCCTGTCGCGACTATCAGCGTGCCCGCTTCTATCGCTGGGAGCAGGAGCATGTGCTCCGCCATCACGCGACGCCTCTTTCCCTGGCCGAGTGTCGGACCCTGGTCGAGACCGCCTATCGCTGGCTGGAGCCCGAGGCCCCGCGCATCCCCGGATGGCGGCCGCCGCTGGTGGGTGACGGGCGTGGTCGCCGCCATGCCTGCGGCTCGCGGGAAGTGATCAAGCTGCCGCGCTGGGCCCGCACCGCCCCGATCGTGCTCCACGAATGCGCCCACGGGGTCGCGCCCGACAAGCACGGACCGCTCTTCGTGCGGGCCTATGTCGATCTTCTGGTGTGGTTTCTGCGCCTCGCTCCGGTGCCGCTGCTCGCCAGCCTCGGCGAGGCCGGCATCGACTGCGCCGTTCCGCTGCGTTGCGGGCTCAGCGCGAATGGGTAGACAAGATCGAGATGAAGATTAGGTGGATTGGAAAGCTCGACCCTTACGTGAA
>CAYYZI010000174.1:0-6073 GCA_964475675.1 uncultured Geminicoccaceae bacterium | reverse complement strand
ACAGCAGCTCCGCCAGATAACTCCCGTCCTGACCGGTGATCCCCGTGATCAAAGCTACCCTGGTCATGCGATGCCCTTTCCGGCACGGGGGCGGGCCCCGGTTTCTGCGCTTCAGGGTTAGACCGGGATTGGTTAAGATTTCGTCAACACAGCGCTCGGGAGGATGCAGCCGTGCTGCCCGAAGGCCGGACCATCGCCGAGATCCGGGCCAGGTTCCGCTGGCGAATCCCCGAACATTTCAATATCGCCACCGCCTGCTGCGACCGCTGGGCGGACGGCAGCGGCCGCGAGGCTCTGGTGGTGGTCGACGGCGACGGCCGGCGCCGGGTCTGGAGCTTCGACGCCCTGGCCGATCTTTCGCGCCGGCTGGCCACCGTGCTGGTGACACGCGGCATCGGCGAGGGCGACCGCATCGGCATCCTCCTCGGCCAGCGGCTGGAGACCCTGCTGGCCCATCTCGCCTGTGCGCGGATCGGCGCCATCGCCGTGCCGCTGTTCGCGCTGTTCGGCCCCGAGGCGCTGCGCTACCGGCTCGCCGACAGTGGTGCGGTGGCGCTGGTGACCGATGCCGCGGGGGCGGAGAAGCTGGCTTCCATCCGGGGCGAGCTGCCGGCATTGCGCAGGATGTTCCTGGTGGACGCTGGCGCCGAGGGCGGGGAGCCGCTCTGGCCGCTGCTGGAGCGGGCGAAACCGTCGCCGCGGGCGGCGACAACCCGTGCCGAGGATCCGGCGCTGATCATCTACACCTCCGGCACCACCGGCCCGCCCAAGGGCGCCCTGCACGCCCAGCGGGTGCTGCTGGGGCACCTGCCCGGGGTGCAGATGCCGCACGAATTCTTTCCGCAGCCCGGCGACCGCTTCTGGACGCCCGCCGACTGGGCCTGGATCGGCGGTCTGCTCGATGTGCTGCTGCCCAGCCTCTACTTCGGCGTGCCGGTGGTCGCCGGTGCGGGCGGCAGGTTCGACCCCGAGGCGGCGGTGGCGCTGATGGCGCGGGAGCGGGTACGTAACGTGTTCCTGCCGCCCACTGCCATCCGCCTGATGCGCCAGGCGCAGGTCGAGCCATTGGCGGCGGGGGTGCGGCTTCGCAGCATCGGCAGCGGTGGCGAGCCGCTGGGCGGCGACGTGCTGGAATGGGGCCGCAGCCGTTTCGGTCTGACCATCAACGAGTTCTATGGCCAGACCGAGGCCAATCTGCTGGTCTCCAACATGGCCGGCCTGTTCGAGCCGCGCCCCGGCTCGATGGGGGTCGCGGTGCCCGGCCACGAGGTGGCGATCCTGGGCGAGGATGGCGAGGCCCTGGCGGCCGGGGAGGCCGGGGTGATCGCCGTTCGGGCACCCGATCCGGTGATGTTCCTGGGCTACTGGCAGCGGCCCGAGGCGACGGCGGCGAAGTTCCGCGGCGACTGGCTGCTGACCGGCGATCTGGGACGCATGGATGCGGACGGGTTCGTCACCTACCTCGGCCGCGAGGACGATGTCATCAACAGCGCCGGCTACCGCATCGGACCGGCGGAAGTGGAGGAATGCCTGGCCCGTCATCCGGCGGTCGGTCTGTGCGCGGTGATCGGAGTGCCGGATCCGCTGCGCGGCGAGATCGTCAAGGCCTATGTCGTGCCGCGGCCGGGTTTCGCTCCGGATCCGGCGCTGGCCCGCGACATCCAGGACTTCGTGAAGAGCCGTCTGGCCGCGCATCTCTATCCGCGCGCCGTGGCCTTCGTCGATTCCTTGCCGCTGACCGCCACCGGCAAGGTGCGCCGCGCCGAGCTGCGGGCACGCGAGCGGCAGGGTGAACCCGGGTGAGCCTTCACGGGGAAGAGCCGTCCACGGTCGCCGCAGGCACCGCGAAATCGGTACGGCGGGTGCGAGGGGCGATCTCCGATCTCGGCCCGATCGCCTTCGTGTTGGGCATCGTGATGAGCGTGCTGGCGCTGGCCATGATCCCCAGCGTCCTGGTCGATCTGGTGGCCGGACGACCGGACTGGGAGGCCTTTCTGTTCAGCGCCGGGGGCACCGGCTTCATCGGCGTCACCCTGCTGCTGATGCACCGCAAGGCGCCCTCGCGCCCGCTCTCGGCCCGCGAGGCCTTCCTGATGATCACCCTGGTGTGGACGGTGACCGCGGTGTTCGCCTCGGTGCCGCTGGCCTTCTCGGAATTCGGCCTGTCCCCGGCGGATGCCTTCTTCGAATCGATGTCGGGACTGACCACCACCGGCTCGACGGTGCTGGTCGGCCTCGATCTGGCACCGCCGGGGCTGCTGCTGTGGCGGGCGCTGCTGCAATGGCTCGGAGGCATCGGCATCATCGTCATGGGGATCGCCATCCTGCCGGTGCTGAGCGTGGGCGGGATGCAGCTCTTCCGCATCGAGCGCTCCGATCTGTCGGAGAAGGTGCTGCCGCGCGCAGGCCAAGTGGCCTCGGCCATCAGCGGCGTCTACCTGGGGCTCACCCTGTTCTGCGCCGTCCTCTACTGGAGCGCCGGCATGACCGCCTTCGAGGCGGCCGCCCATGCCATGACCACCATCGCCACCGGCGGCTATTCCACCTCCGATGCCTCGATCGGCGGCTTCGGCAATCCGGCCATCGAATGGACCGCCATCCTGTTCATGATCCTCGGCGGCATCCCCTTCGGCCTCTACGTGCAGACCCTGCGCGGCCATCCCGGCGCCCTCGCCGGCGATGTGCAGGTGCGCTGGTTTCTCGGCATCCTGCTGGGTGGCGCCCTGCTGCTCACCGCCTGGGTCCTGCTCGACGGCCGGATGGAGGGAGCGAGTGCTTTGCGCCACGCGCTGTTCACCACCGTGGCGGTGGTCACCGGCACCGGCTACGCTTCCACCGATTACGGCCAGTGGGGCCCGTTCGCGGTGGCGCTGCTGTTCTTCCTGATGTGCGTGGGCGGCTGCACGGGTTCCACCACCGGCGGCATCAAGGTGTTCCGCTTCACCGTCCTCTACGCCGTGGCGCGGGTGCAAATGCAGCGCCTGCTGCAGCCCAGCGGCGTGTTCCGCGCCCTCTACAACGACCGTCCGATCTCCGATGCCGCGGCGATCTCGGTGCTCGCCTTCATCTTCGTGTTCGCCCTCAGCTTCGCGGTGCTGGCCACCCTCCTGTCGCTGATCGGGCTCGACTATCTGACGGCGATGTCGGCATCATTGACCGCCCTCGCCAATGTCGGGCCGGGGCTCGGCGAGATCATCGGCCCGGCCGGCAACTTCGCGATCCTGCCGGACAGCGCCAAGTGGCTCCTGGCCTTCGGCATGCTCCTGGGCCGGCTGGAGCTGTTCACCGTGCTGGTGCTGTTCACCCCGGTGTTCTGGCGGGCGTGAGCGAAGTCCGGCCTGCTCCACCTTGAAACCGCGGCCCCGATACGATAGCTCTGGGGCAGGACCAGAGGACGGAATGCAGACGGTTTTTCAGGCAACTGCCCGGTCGGCGCCGGCCGGCCTGTCGCAACGACCAGGACCTGCGGGCGTGGTTCGGCCATGACGGCAGGGCCGGACGTCGCGCCACCGCTCTCGGCCTGTCCGGCCCTCGTCCTCAATGCCGATTATCAGCCTCTGAGCTATTATCCGCTGTCGGTCTGGAACTGGCAGGAAGCGGTCAAGGCCATTTTTCTCGACCGCGTCGATGTGGTCTCCCACTACGATAGGGTGATCCGCAGCCCGGCCTTCGAGATGCGTCTGCCGAGCGTGGTCGCGCTGCGGCAGTACATTCCGCTGCAGCGCCGCCCACCCTTCACCCGCTTCAACGTCTTTCTCCGCGACCGCTTCACCTGTCAGTATTGCGAGCGGCATCTGCCCGCCCAAGAGCTGACCTTCGACCATCTGATCCCGCGTTCGCGGGGCGGACGCACGACCTGGACCAACATCGTCACCGCCTGCGCCCCCTGCAACCTGCGCAAGGGCAACCGCCTGCCCGAGGAATGCGGGATCCGGCCGAGGCGCCGCCCCTTCATGCCCAGCCTTTTCGAGCTGCACAGGAACGGCCGGGCTTTTCCGCCCAACTTCCTGCACGAAAGCTGGCGCGACTTCCTGTACTGGGACAGCGAACTCGAGCCGTGAGCGCCGCCCGTTAACCAAATCTTGGCGAAAGCGTGCCAGATTCGCGGTCGGTCTTCCGGCGAAGGGTGTCCATGGCGCGATCCGGCATCTCTCTCCCTGCCCCGCTGCAGCAGCCGGCCCTCCTCGGGCGCGAACGTTCCGGGCTGCTGCGGCTGACCGCGGTCTATGCGTCGGCGGCGCTGGCGGCTTGGCTGCTGTTCGGCCCGCTGCGCGGCATGACGGTGGCCCTGTGGCCGGCGGGCGGCCTCGTGCTGGGGCTCGCCTGGCGCGAGCAGCGACGCCTCGGCGCGGTGGCGGTGCTCGCCCTGGCGGTGGCCGATCTGGCTGTCGCCCTGCTGTTCGTTCCCTGGAGCCCGGCCCTGCTGCCGCTCGCATTGCTGCGCGCGGCCGCGCCGCTGGTGGCGCAGCAGGCGCTGGGGCGCGAGGCGGTCGGTGCGGCGCCGCTGGACTGCGTCCAGCGCTACCTCGCCTTTCTCCTGCGTGCGGCCTTTCCTCAGGCGGCGCTGCTGGCCCTGGCGACGGCGCTGCTCGGCGGTCGCGACGCCGCGCTCACCGCTTTCGGCGCCCATCTCCTGGGGATGATGCTGTTCACGCCGCTGCTCGCCGCCGACAGCAGACGTCTGACGGCATTGCTGCGTTCGCCGATGGCCCTGACCGAAGGTGCGGCCCTGATCCTGGGCATCGCCGGCGGCACCGTGCTCCTGTTCCTGCAATCGGCGCTGGCGCTGATCGCCCTGGTCGCGCCGCTGCTGCTCTGGGCGGCGCTGCGTCACGGCTTCTGGGTGACCAGCCTCTTGGGCGCGCTGGCCGCATCGATCGCCATGCTCGCCACTCTCGAAGGGCTCGTGCCGACACCGCTGCTGCGCGGCGTGCCACCGGAGAGCATCGTTCCCGCCCTGCAGGGCTATCTGGTGCTGGTCACCGGCATGTCGGCGGTGATCGCCGTGGCGGTGAGCCGTGAACGCAAGATGGCGGCGGCGGCGCTGGCTCGCAGCCAGGAGCTCGAGGGCCTGCTGCGGGCGCTGCCGGATCCGGTGTTCCGGCTCGACCGCGACGGCCGGATCCTCGATTTCCGGGCAGCATTGCCGCTGGCCATGCCGTTTCCGCCGGAGCGCTTTCTCGGACAGCGGCTCGGCGACCTGCTGCCGGCGGCGGTCGCTGCCCGGCTGCGGCGGGCCATGCGTGAGGCCGAGAGCACGCCCGGCGCCGTCCAGCTCGAATGCGAACTCGGCGAAGCCGGGAAGGGCGGCGTGTTCGAGATCCGCATCGCCAGCCTGCCCGATCGGCGCTTTGTCGCCGTGCTGCGCGACATCACCGAGCGCAAGCGGGCCGAACAGGCTCTCGCCGCCCGCGCCGAAGCACTGGCGCGGTCCAACGAGGAGCTGCAGCAGTTCGCCTATGTCGCCTCTCACGATCTGCAGGAGCCGCTGCGCACCGTGGCCAGCTTCTGCGAGCTGCTGCGGCGCCGCTATCACGGCAAGCTCGACGCGGATGCCGACGAGTTCATCGATTTCGCGGTCGATGGAGCCCGGCGCATGCAGAGCCTGATCCGCGACCTCCTGGACCTGTCGCGGATCACCACCCGCGGCCGCCCCTTCGTCGCCGTCGACGCCAATGCCCTTCTGGAGGAGACCGTCCGGGGCCTGGGCACGGCCATCGAGGAGGCCGAAGCGCGGGTCGAGTTCGCCGGCCTGCCCACCCTCCGGGGCGATCCCGCCCAGCTCGTGCAGCTTTTCGCCAATCTGCTCGGCAACGCCATCAAGTACCGCTCCGAGCGGGCACCGCGGGTCACCGTTACCGCGGAACGCGAGGGCGAGGGCTGGCGTTTCTGCGTCGCCGACAACGGCATCGGCATCGAGGAGGCGTTCCAGGGGCGGATCTTCCAGATCTTCCAGCGGCTCCATACCCGCGAGGAGTATGGTGGCAACGGCATCGGCCTCGCCCTCTGCCGCAAGATCGTGGCCCGCCAGGAAGATCACCGATTTCACGATCTGGTCGATCTCGGCCCCGAC
>CAYYZI010000173.1:0-6086 GCA_964475675.1 uncultured Geminicoccaceae bacterium | reverse complement strand
GCTATGGCGGCGAGGAGTTCGTGGTGCTGCTGCCGGCTACCGATCTCGATACCGCCGTCCGCCGGGCCGATTCGGTGCGGGCGGAAGTCGCCGCCCATCGTCTGCGGGCCCGCGGCAGCGGCAAGGATCTCGGGGTCGTCACCCTGTCCATGGGGGTCGCCCAGTATCGTCCGGGCGAGCCGCTTTCCCGTCTCTTCGCGCGCGCCGACAGGGCGCTCTATCTGGCCAAGCAGCAGGGGCGCAACCGGGTTGTCGACGAACGCATGCTGGCCGAGGACGAAGCCGTCGAGGAAGCGGAGGCCGAGGGCACGGCCATCGTGGCGAGCGCCGCGCCCGCTTGACGCCGGAGCGCCGCCGGCGCATCTCCTTGCTCGGTTTCCGGCAGCGGCTGCAGCGGCCGGCTTCGGGAGCGCCGGCTCCGACCGCGAGGCGCGCTGTCCGTTCGCCGCGGTAGCCGGCGTCGGGTATCCACGGGAGGTTCGCCGATGACCACCGAGCCGCGCATCTGCGCGCATCCGGATTCGAGCCCCTACATGCAGGGGCTCGACAAGAATGCCGCCAATTTCGCCGCCCTCACGCCCCTCACCTTCCTGGAGCGCTCGGCCGATGTCTATCCGACGCGGACGGCCGTCGTTCATGGGGACGAGCGGCTGACCTATGCGGAGCTCCGCGCGCGGGCACGGCGCCTGGCCTCGGCGCTGGAAGGCCGCGGCATCCGGCCGGGAGACACGGTGGCCATCATGGCTCCCAACATTCCGCCGATGCTGGATGCGCATTTCGGGGTGCCGATGGCCGGCGCCGTGCTCAACGCCCTCAACATCCGGCTCGATGCGCGCACCATTGCCTTCATCCTCGAACACAGCGAAACGAAACTGCTGATCACCGATACCGAATATGCTCCGGTCATCGGCGAGGCGCTGAAGCGGCTGGACCGGCCGCCGCTGGTGGTCGACATCCTCGATCCCCAGTTCACCGGGGCCCACGAGCGGCTCGGCGCCCTCACCTACGAGGAACTGCTGGCCGAAGGCGATCCCGAGGCACCGCCCTGTTTTCCCGCCGACGAGTGGCAGGCGATCTCACTCAACTACACTTCCGGGACCACCGGCAACCCCAAGGGCGTCGTGTATCACCACCGCGGCGCCTATCTGAACGCCGCCGGCAATGCCCTGGTCTGGCAGATGGGCCATTTTCCGGTCTATCTCTGGACGCTGCCGATGTTCCACTGCAATGGCTGGTGCTTTCCCTGGACGGTCACCCTCCAGGCCGGCACCCATGTCTGCCTGCGCAAGGTGGAGGCCGCCGCCATCTACCGGGCGATCGCCGCCCATCGGGTGACGCATCTGTGCGGCGCTCCGGTGGTGATGGGCATGATCATCAATGCGCCGGAAGAGGAGCGCCGGCCCTTCGACCACCGGGTGCGCATGATGACGGCGGCCTCGGCGCCACCGGCCGCGGTTCTCGAGAGGATGGAGGCGCTGGGCATCGAGGTCACCCATGTCTACGGGCTGACCGAGGTCTACGGTCCGGCCACGGTCTGCGCCTTCCAGCCCGAATGGGACGCGCTGGCGCCCGCCGAGAAGGCGCGCATGCTGGCCCGCCAGGGGGTCCGCTATCCGGTTCTCGAGGGTCTCGAGGTGATGGATCCGGACAGCATGCAGCCGGTACCGCGAGATGCCGCGACCATGGGCGAGATCATGATGCGCGGCCACATCGTGATGAAGGGCTATCTCGAGAACCCGGGCGCCACCGCCGAAGCGTTCCGCGGCGGCTGGTTCCATACCGGCGATCTGGCGGTGATGCACCCCGACGGTTACCTGGAAATCAAGGACCGCTCCAAGGACATCATCATCTCCGGCGGCGAGAACATCTCGAGCATCGAGATCGAGGCTGCGCTCTACCGCCATCCCGACGTGCTGGAGGCGGCGGTGGTGGCCAAGCCGGACGAGAAATGGGGAGAGACGCCCTGCGCCTTCGTCACCCTGCGCGAGGGCTCCGATCTCACCGCCGAGAAGCTGCTCGAATTCCTGCGGGGCGAGCTCGCCCGCTACAAGCTGCCGCGGACCATCGTCTTCGCGCCGCTACCGAAGACCTCGACGGGCAAGGTGCAGAAATACATCCTGCGCGAACGCGCCCGCTCCCTCTGAGGAGCGGGCGCCGCTGTCGCTTCCGACTGCCGGGCCGGGAACGCGCGACGAACTCAAAGCGCCGCGCCGACGACCTCGCGGAACCGGCGAAGCTCGCGCTCACCCAAGGGACCGACGGCGCCGTAGACGTAATCCCCGTCCCACCAGACGAAAGCGTTCCGGCCCAGCGCCTCGACCATCGACCCGCCCGTCTCGCGGCCGGCGATGTAAAGCACCACCTCTTCCCGGCCGCGCCCGTAGATCACCGCCGCGGTCGGCCGCCCGGCCAGGCTCGACACCCGCGCACCACGCAGCGTGAAGCCGGCGGGTGCCAGTGGCACCGGATAGGCCACCCCGAGATTGGCCAGCAGCCAGTCGACCACACGTTGCCGGTCGGCGGTCTCGATGCTGGCGAGACCACCCTGCAAGGTCGCTTCGAGATCGGTGGCGATGCTGCCGCCGGGCGGCTCGGAGCCGTCGGTGAACAGGCCGGCGGCGATCTCGACCACCGTCGCCGCGGCCGCGGCCAGCATGGCCAGGCCCACGAAGCGCGCGGCATAGCGGCCCAGGAGCGGGCGCAGGGGTCGGGCCACCGGCCGGCGCGGCACTGCTCTCGCGCCGGTTCGCTCCTGGCCGCCGATCCGGGCCGGGGTGGCGATGCGCATCGGCGGCGGCGGCAAGGCGAGCGGCAGCGAGGTCTCGGTCTCGCCGACCAGATCGACCTCCAGTCCGGCCCACAGCGGCATGCTTTCCTGCATGCAGCGAAAGCGGCTCTGCAGCTGCTGTTCGAAGGCCTGCAGATTGTGCACCCGCAGGCGGCAGTCGGTGCAGACGAGAAGATGCTGCTTGAGGGCGCGTAGGCGATTGCGCGCAAGCTGTCCGTCGAGATGCGCTTCGAGATAGCGTTCGAGGTCCGCGCAGTTCATCGCCTCCTCCCCGGGGAGGCTCCCCCCGTTGCGGGTAGCCCTTTGCCTCCCGATCTGCTTCGATCCTCACTTTTCCCGAAACCAGCGAGGAGTGCAATGATGGATTCGCCTCGGGCAGATCCCGATGCGCCTTCCGCATTAGCGGTTGCCATGCGCGGTACATCGGTCAAATTAGATCTCAGGCGGGCGGCGCTGCAGCCACGGGCCGCATCGCGGAGGCGGGCTGCCGCCGCGGCGCATGCCGCAACCCTTGGGAGGTGACATGGGGGCCGAATCCATCCGTAATGTCGCGCTGGTCGGACCGAACGGGTCCGGCAAGACGACGCTTCTCGAGAGCATGCTGTTCGTCACCGGGGCCATCGGCCGCAAGGGGCGGATCAGCGAAGGCAACATGGTCGGCGACAGCAGCGCCGAAGCCCGGGCGCGGCAGATGAGCACCGAGGTCTCCGCCGCCAGCCTCCAGCACGAGGGCGTGCGCTACAACTTTCTCGATTGTCCCGGTTCGGTCGAATTCATCCACGAGATGCGCTGCGCGGTGATCGGCTGCGATGCCGCGATCGTGGTGGTGGAACCGGCCCTGGAACGGATGATCGCTCTCGCACCGATTCTCCAGTTCCTCGATCAGCACGAGATCCCGCACCTCATCTTCATCAACAAAATGGATCGCTCCGAGGTCCGCTATCGCGACCTTCTCGACGCCCTGCGCAAGCTGAGTTCGCGTCCGGTCATCCCGCATCAGTACGCGATCGGCCGCGGCCAGGACCTGATCGGCTATATCGATCTGGTCAGCGAGCAGGCCTTCGCCTACCGCGATGGTGCGCCCTCCGACCAGATCCCGCTGCCGGAGGAGTATCGCGAGCGGGAGACCGCGGCCCGCACCGAGATGCTGGAGACACTCGCCGATTTCGACGATGATCTGATGGAAAAGCTGCTCGAGGAAGAGGAGCCCACCGAAGAGGAGATCATCCGCGAGCTGCGCAAGACCCTGGGCGCCGATCAGGTGGTGCCGGTGTTCATGGGGGTAGCCGAACAGGACAAGGGCGTGCGCCGTCTCATCCAGGCGCTGGCCAGGGAAGCGCCCGATCCGGCGCTGCATGCCGAGGCGCTGGATATCGACATGAGCGGCCCGGCACTGGCCCAGGTGCTCAAGACCTACTATCAGCCGCATGCCGGCAAGCTTTCCCTGGTGCGCATCTGGCGCGGCCGCATCAGGGACGGCATGACGCTCTCGGAGATGCGGGTGGGCGGGCTCTACCGCCTGTTCGGTGGCCAGACCCAACCCCTCGAGGCGGCCGAGGCCGGCGATATCGTCGCCCTCGCACGGATGGAGGACGCCCATACCGGCGGGCTGCTGTTCGAAGGCGAGGATCCCGGGGATGTGGCCCTGCCCACCGTCGAGCCGGCCAAGCCGATGTTCGCCTTCGCCATCAGCGCCTCCAATCGCAGCGACGAGGTCAAGCTGTCGGCGGCGCTGGCCAAGCTGATCGACGAGGATCCCGCGCTCAAGCTCGAGCATGATGCGGAGCTGCAGCAGACGCTGCTGTGGGGACAGGGCGAGCTGCATCTGCGGGTCGCCCTCGATCGCCTCAAGAACAAGTACAACATCGGCATCGACGTGAAGCCGCCGCGCACCCCCTATCGGGAAACCATCCGCCGCGGCACCGAGGCGCATGGCCGCCACAAGAAGCAGACCGGCGGCCACGGCCAGTTCGCCGACGTCAAGATCCGGATCCGGCCGCTCGCCCGTGGCGAGGGGTTCGATTTCGAGAACAAGATCGTCGGCGGCGCGGTGCCGCGCCAGTTCATCCCGGCGGTCGAGGCGGGCGCCAAGGAATATCTGCGCAAGGGGCCGCTCGGCTTTCCCGTGGTCGATGTCGGCGTGACCCTGTTCGACGGCCAGTTCCACACCGTCGACAGCAACGAGCTCTCCTTCAAGCTGGCGGTCGGGCTGGCGCTCAAGGAGGGCCTTCCCAAATGCGGGCCGGTGCTGCTGGAGCCGATTCTGGCGGTGACCATCTCGGTGCCCAGCGACTACACCTCCAAGACCCTGCAGCTGGTCAACCAGAAGCGCGGGCAGATCCTCGGCTACGACAGCAAGCCGGGCTGGCCGGGCTGGGACGAGATCAAGGCCAACATCCCGCAGGGCGAGATGCACGATCTGATCATCAGCCTGCGCTCGCTGAGCCAGGGCACCGGCTTCTTCGACTGGGAGTTCGACCATCTGCAGGAGGTGCCCGACCGGCTTCAGCAGACGGTGCTCGACCAGGCCCGCGAGGCCGCCGAATAGGCCCGCGGTTCAGGCGCCGGCCGCATCGGCCGGCCGTGGCGCCCGCTGGCGGGCGGTGGCCACCACTGCCAGCAGGGTCGCCATGCTGAGGACGGCGATCAGCCAGAACACCAGCTCCGGTGCGCCCTGGTCGATGATCAGCCCGAACAGCGGCGGCGCCAGAAAGCCGCCGATGTTGTAGCCCGTGGTGACGAAGCCGAATACCTTGCCGGTGGCCCCGGGCGGGGTCACCGCCTTGAGCAGCATGTCGCGAGCCGGCGCCACCAGACCGGCGGGGATGCCGGCCACCGCGAACAGCAGTACCACCAGCGCGAGGGGCAGCCGGGTCTCGGCGATCACGATGGCGGCCACGGTAATCGCCACGAAACACAGGCCGGCCACCAGGGCATGGCGGCGGGTGCGGTCGGCCACCCAGCCGCCGATCAGCACGCCCAGCGTGCTGGCGAACAGGAACACCGTGAGCGGCAGGTTGGCGGCGACCAGCGAGAGACCGTAGACCTGCTCGAGGAAGACCACGGTGAAGGCGTTGAAGCCGCCCTGGGTTGCGGCCAGCAGGGTGAAGAACAGCAGCGCCAGCAGCATCGGCGGGCTGGTCAGCAGGCGAAGGTCGTGGCCCACCGAACGGCGCTGGGGGCGGAGCTGCCGCTCCTCGACGGTGATCAGGCTGCGCATGGCGATCATGATCAGGGCCAGCACCAACCCCAGGCCGCCGGAAAGAACCAGCGCCGGGCGCCAGCCGAACCAGGCGGC
>CAYYZI010000172.1:0-6090 GCA_964475675.1 uncultured Geminicoccaceae bacterium | reverse complement strand
GCCCGTCTGCAGCAGCGGTTCGAGGCGGCACTCGCGGAACTCGCCCCGGATTTCGCCTGGCGCGCGGTGGAGGGTGATCCGGCGGTGGCGGCCCTGCAGGCGGCACACGCCGCCGATCTGGTGCTGGTTCCACAGAGCGATCTGCGCGGGCTCGACCTGCTCGAGCCCGACCTCGCCGAGCATCTGGCGATGGGTGCGGGGGTGCCGGTGCTGGTGTTGCCGCGGGGCGGCTGGAAGGCCGATCTCGGCCGCCGCGTCCTGATCGCCTGGAACGGGTCGCGCCAGGCGACGCGGGCGGTGCACGACGCCCTGCCGTTGCTGGCGCACGCCGACAGCGTCACCCTGCTGACGGTTGGCGAGGAGGCCGCGGCGAGTGCCGAAGACGCCATCGCCATGCTGACCCGCCACGAGCTCGAGGTCACGGGCGAGCAGGTGGCCGAGGCCGGCGAGCCGCTGGGCGCGTTCCTGCTCCGCAAGGCCGCCGAGCACGACTGCGACACCCTGGTGATGGGCGCCTACGGGCATTCGCGGCTGCGCGAGCTGATTCTCGGCGGCACCACCCGGCACATCTTCGCCCATGCCGAGCTGGCGGTGCTGGCCAGCTCCTGAAGCCCGGGGCGATCTGGCCCGGACCGCGGATCTGTGCTAGCGCCGGACCGCGCAACGAGAACGGGCAAGGGAGGTTCCAGCGATGCGACGCGTGTGGATGGTGATGCTGGCCATGGGTTGGGCGCTCGGCCTTTCCCAGGCGGCCAATGCCGAGATCCGGATCACCTACAAATCGGCCAAGGCCGGCACATCCTACTATCAGATGGCCGTCGAGCTGGCGGAGGCGGTCAAGAAGGCCTCCGAGGGCGAGATCATCGTCACCGTCGAGGAGAGCCAGGGCTCGGTGCAGAATGTCAAGGAAGCGGCGGTCCGCAGCGGCAACTACGTGTTCACCAGCCCGCCCGGACTGATCCGCCGCGCCATGGCCGGCAAGAAGCCCTTCGCGCCCAAGAATCCGGCCTTCGAGAATCTGCGCTCGCTGTTTCCGATTCCCAGCCTGACCATGCATTTCGTGGTGCGGGCCGACCGCGGCATCGAGAGCTTCGCCGATCTCGCCGGCAAGACCTTCCTCATCGGCAAGGGCAGCTTCGGTGCCCGTGAAGCCAAGCGCACCCTCGAGCTGTTCGGGGTCGAAGGGGTGAGTCTGGTCGAAAGCGAGCTCAGCAACGCCGTCGCCGCCCTCAAGAACGGCCAGATCGACGGCTTCGCCACCGCCGGCTCCTGGCCGGCCCCCAATGTGGTGGAGGCGGCCGCCTCGGTGCCGGTGCGCATCCTGTCGATGACCGAGGAACAGGTGGCCGAGACCGGGCGCACCAAACTCGTCATCCCCGCCGGCACCTATCCCGGGGTGGATTACGATGTGGTCACCACTTCCCTCCCGGTGGGCGCCTACACGGTGACCGGAATGGAGGAGGAGGCCGCCTATCTGTTCACCAGGTACTACTGGGAGACCCGCGAACAGCGGGCCAGCGCCTCGCCCTGGTGGAAGGGGGTGACCCCGGACGGCCTCGTCACCCTGGCCGCACCGCTCCATCCGGGTGCCAGTCGCTATTATGAGGAAGCCGGCTTCACGCTGCCCGCCAACCTCCAGTAGAGGCCGGCTCGCGTGACGGAGGTGCGGCGCTGGGCCGAGCGCGTCCTCGCCGCCCTCACCGTCGGCTTTCATCTCTGGCTGCTGTTCGAGGGGCTGCTCTCCAACCTCGTGAGCCGCCCCATCCACATGGCGCTGGCGGTGCCCTGGGTGCTGCTGCTGGCACCCGCCGCCAACCGCTTCGCGCTCTGGTTCGGCCGCATCCTCGGCATTGCCGCGATCGCCGGGGCGCTGTGGATCGTCTGGAACTACCGGCTGCTCGACGAGCAGTACGGCATGCTGGCCGGCAGTTTCCAGTACGGGCTGGCCATCCTCCTGATCCTGGCGGTGCTGGAGATGGCCCGGCGGGTGGTGCGCCTGGCGCTGCCGACGGTGGCCGTCCTGGCCCTCCTCTATGGTCTGTTCGGCCAGTACATCCCCGGCGAGTTCGGCCATCCGGGCATTCCCTGGGCCAGCCTGCTCGGCAATCTGACCATCGCCGAGACCGGCATCTGGGGACCGCTCACCGGGGTTTCGGTCAACATCGTCGCCATCTTCGTCATTCTCGGCGCGGTGCTTTCCGCCGGCGAGGCGGGTACCGGTTTCATGGCGCTGGCCATGCGCATCGCCGGCCGGCTCCGGGGTGGAGCGGCCAAGGTGGCGGTCCTCGCCTCCGCCCTGTTCGGCTCGCTGTCGGGCTCGGCCAGCGCCAATGTCGCCTCCACCGGCGCGGTCACCCTGCCGATGATGAAGCGGCTGGGATATCCGCCGGCGCTGGCGGCGGCGGTGGAGGCGGTGGCCTCCACCGGTGGCCAGATCATGCCGCCGCTGATGGGGGCCGGCGCCTTCGTCATGGTCGAACTGCTGCAGATCCCTTACAGCCGGGTGATGACCGCAGCATTGCTGCCGGCGCTGCTCTTCTTCTTCGCCTGCTGGGTGGGTATCGACCTCGCCGCCCGGCGCTACCGGCTGGTCGCGATCGGCCGCGAGGATCTGCCCTCCACCGATCTGCTGCTGCGCACCGTCCCCTTCTTCCTGCTGCCGCTGGGGCTGCTGCTGTGGCTGCTGCTGGGGCGCGGGGTCACCGCCCAGCTCGCCGCCGCCTGGGCGGTGTTCCTGGCCTTCGCCCTGCTGCTCACCGATCGCCATCTCCGCTTCGATCCGGCCGCCATCCTCGGCCGGCTGGAGCGGGCGATCCTCAATGCCGCCCGCCAGATCGCTGCCATCGCCTCGATCATCATCTGCGCCGGGCTGGTGATCGGCGTGCTCAATCTCACCGGGCTCGGGGTCAAGGTCACGAGTGTCATCGTCGGCCTTTCAGGCGGCCAGCTCCTGCCGGCACTGCTGCTGACCGCGCTCGCCTGTCTCATCCTCGGCATGGAGGTGCCGACCACCGCCGCCTACGTGATCGCCGTTTCGGTCGCCGGACCGGCCCTGCAGCAGCTCGGCCTCGAGGGGCTGATGGCCCATCTCTTCGTGTTCTGGTACGCGCTGCTCTCGACCATCACCCCGCCGGTCTGCGGCACCGTGTTCATCGCCTCGGGCATGCTCGGCGCACCTTGGCTGGCGACCGCCTTCCACGCCATGCGGCTGGGGCTCGGCCTTTATCTCGTGCCGCTGGGATTCGTCGTCGAGCCGGCGCTGATCGATCCGCTGGCGGCACCGGGTGCGGCGTTCCTGGCATTCGTCAAAGTCGGCGCGGTGCTGGCCGGTCTCGCCTGGGCGCTCGGGGAACTGCGCGCGCGGCCGGCGATGGGCGGTCTGGTGGCGGGGCTGGCGCTTCTCCTGCTCGCTCTCCCGCTCGGCGCGCTCAGCCCGTTCTGAAACCGCGGGATCACGAACACGTGAACAGCGGGTGTGGCGTTCGCCGCTGCCGGCCGTCCGTGTTACGTTTGCGTGCCCCCCGACCAATCAAGAACGAGCAGCCCGCAGTCCGAATCAGGGCGCCAGAGGAGACGACCGGTGGCAAACATCGACTGGATGATCCGCGGACCGGAGATGGTCACCTGCAACTGCGCATATGGCTGTCCGTGCCAGTTCAACGCCCTGCCCACCCATGGCGACTGCCGGGGCGTCGCCGCCATGCGCGTGGACAGAGGATATCACGGTACGACCGACCTCGACGGGCTGCATTTCTGTCTGCTGCTGTCCTGGCCCGGGCCGGTCCACGAGGGTCGCGGCGAGATGCTGCCGATCATCGACGCCGGGGCCGATGCCGGGCAGCGCCGGGCCCTGCTGCGCATCGTTCTGGGCGAGGATTCGAACGGCGGCATGACCCATTTCGCTGTTTTCGCGAGCACCATGGACACGGTCCATCCGGCGCGCTTCGCGACCATCGACTTCGCCGCCGATATCGACCGGCGTCTCGGTCACCTGCGGATCGCCGGGTTGGTCGAGGCTTCCGCCGAGCCGATCCGCAACCCGGTGACCGGCGCGGAACATCGGGCCCGCATGGATCTGCCGGGCGGCTTCGAGTTCAGCCGGGCCGAATGCGCCAGTGGTCGGGCCCGGGCCCGGACGCCGATCGATCTCGATTGGGTCGGTTCCCATGCCCATTTCGCCATGATCCACCTGACCCAGGAGGGGGCGGTGCACTGAGCCGCCGCGGATAGGGGCGAACGTCATGTTGCTCGAGGTGACGCTCGGCCGCGAGCGTTTCCTGGTCGCAGCGGCGCTCTTTCTGCTCACTGCTCTGGCCTGGCTCTATCTGGTGCTGGAGGCGGCAGGTGGCGGCCTGCCGCTGCTCCGGCCGGAGGCATCGCCGCTGCTGCTCGCCTTCCCGATGTGGACGGTGATGATGGTGGCGATGATGGTGCCCAGCGCGGCGCCCATGGTGTTGCTCTATGCCCGGGTCGCCCGACATGGTGCGCGCAGAGGCGGGGCGGCGCCGGCCGTCTGGGCGTTCGTTGGCGGATATCTCGCGATCTGGACCGCGTTCGCACTGCTCGCCGCTCTCCTGCAGACCGCCCTGCAGGAGAGCGGGTTTCTCGCCCCGGGCGCCATGCGGATCGACGATCCCTCCCTGGTCGGCGGTCTGCTCCTGGCGGTGGCCGTCTATCAATGGCTGCCGCTCAAGCAGGCCTGCCTGCGGCATTGCCGCACGCCGGCCCGGTTCCTGGCCGGCCATTGGCGCGAGGGGAGAGCGGGGGCTCTGCGCATAGGCCTCGCCCACGGCGCCTTCTGTGTGGGCTGCTGCTGGCTGCTGATGCTGCTGCTGTTCGCGGTGGGGGTGATGAACCTCCTGTGGGTGGCGATCATCACCCTGTTCGTGGCCGGCGAGAAACTGCTTCCGGCCGGTCTGCCGCTGGCTCGCATCGGCGGCATCGCCCTCGGCGCCTTCGGGCTCTATATGCTGCTCGGAGCCTGAGGAAGGAGACCGTCACCATGGAAGAGCAGGTCGCCGCGCATTATGCGCGGGACGATTTGGCGAGCCGCCTGCTGGCGCTGCTGGAGGCGCAGGGCCGCGATCCCGGGCGGCTGCGGCCGGAGGACCTGATCGGCGTCGAGGACATGCATGTGGGCGGCCGCAAGGCCACCGAGCGCTTCGCCGAAAGCCTGCCCCTGCAGCCCGGCATGGAGCTCCTGGATATCGGTAGCGGCCTCGGCGGCGCGGCCCGTCTGTTCGCCCTGGCCTACGGCTGTCGGGTCACCGGCATCGACCTCACCGGAGCCCTGGTGGGGGCCGCACGTACCCTGTCGGCACATGTCGGCATGGGCGACCGGGTCCGCTTCGAGGAAGCCAGCGCGCTGGAGCTGCCCTTCGCCGATGCCGGCTTCGACGGTGCCTACAGCATCCACGTCGGCATGAACATCGCCGACAAGCCGCGCTTCTATGCCGAGGCCTTCCGGGTGGTGAAGCCGGGCGGCTTCTTCGCGCTCTACGATGTGGTGCGGCTGGCCGGCGATCCCGACTTCCCGGTTCCCTGGGCGGAAACCCCGGCCACCAGCCATCTGGCTTCGCCGCCGGAGCTCGAGAAGCTGCTGAAGGCCGCAGGCTTCGAGCTCGTGACGCTGGTGGATCGCAGCGCCGAAGGCGCTGCCGCCATGGCCGAGAGCGCGGAACGGCTGGAGGACCCCGAGACCGCAGCCCGGGCCTCGGCGCCGGTGGTGATGGGCGAGAGCTTCCGGGCCAAGGTGGCGAACATCGCCGCCGCCCTCGGTGACGGCCGTCTCGGTGTCTTCGAGTTTCACTGCCGTCGCCCCTGACCTGTCGATCTGTGAGAAATGCCACAGCCGGAACCGCGGCCAGCGGCTATTGTCCCCTCGATAGCTCTGGCCTGCCCATCTTCTCGCTTCGGCGCAGTCTTCGACTGCCCGGCAGATACTCTTCCCTCGGCACAGCTCCAGCGTGATCGGCGGACCCTTCGGGGGTCCGTCTTTACGCTCGTGCCGGCTCTGATTGTCCATCGTCGGCGTACGGACCGTCGCTCCGCCCCGGCATTGTTCGGGGACCGCAGCGATCGTAGATGGTT
>CAYYZI010000171.1:0-6147 GCA_964475675.1 uncultured Geminicoccaceae bacterium | reverse complement strand
GGCCCAGCAGGTTGAAGATGGTACGGGTACCCAGCTCGCCGCGCGGGCCGGCGACATGGCGCATGGCACCGTGATGGCGGGGGGCCATCATGAAGCCGATGCCGACCTCCTCGAGGGCCCGCTCGATGCGCTCGAAGGGGGCGTCGATATCGACCCCGAGCGCGGCCAGCACGTCCGAGGAGCCCGAGCGCGAGGACAGACCGCGATTGCCGTGCTTGGCCACCGGTACACCGCAGGCGGCGATGACCAGCGCGGCGGCGGTGGAGATGTTGTAGGTGCCGGCCCCATCGCCACCGGTGCCGCAGGTGTCGATGGCTCCTTCCGGCGCCCGCACCCGCCGCATCCGTGCCCGCAGCTCGCTGGCCCCGGCACGGATTTCCTCGACGGTCTCGCCGCGCACCCGGAGCCCCATCAGGAAGGCGCCCACCTGGGCCGGCGTGGCATCGCCGGACATCATGATGGCGAAGGCCTCGCGTGCCTGTTCGAAGGAGAGCGGCACACCGTCGGCGATGACCGCAATGAGTTCCCGGAAACGTTGCAGTTCAGCCGTCATTCACGGGCCTCCGCCGGCACAATGCCAGAAAGTTGTTGAGGATCGCGTGCCCTTCCTCGGTCTCGATGCTCTCGGGGTGGAACTGCACGCCGTGCACCGGCCAGCTCCGGTGACGCAGGCCCATGACCAGGCCGTCCTCGCTGCGGGCGTTGACGATCAGCACCTCCGGAATGGTCTCGGCCAGCGCCACCAGGGAATGGTAGCGGGTCGCCAGGAAGGGCGAGGGCAGGCCGGCGAAGACGCCGCTGCCGTCGTGATGGATGGCGCTCACCTTGCCGTGCATGACCACCGGCGCGCGGCCGATGGTGGCGCCGAAGGCCTGGGCGATGGCCTGATGGCCGAGACAGACGCCGAGGATCGGAATCCGTCCGGCCGCCGCTTCGACCAGCGCCAGCGAGATGCCGGCGCGATCGGGATCGCAGGGGCCGGGCGAGATGACGATGCCCTCGGGGGCATGCGCCAGCACCTCCTCGGGCGTGATCGCATCGTTGCGGTGCACCGCCACCTCGGCGCCGAGTTCGCCGAGATAATGGAACAGGTTGTAGGTGAAGCTGTCATAGTTATCGATGAGGATCAGCATGTCCGGACTCGAGGCGGAGGGCGGCAGCGCCACAACGGCGATTTACAAAGCTTGCACCGACCCCGCCGTCAAGGGCGCAGCCGGCGGCGCGATGGGGAAAGGGCATCCGCTGGTAGGTTTTTGGACAGATCACACTTCCTTGGTCAGCTTGCGCGGGCATAATGTCCGGCATGAGATCGACCCGTCTCTCCCGCATTGCAAGGGCCCTGCGCAGCTCGCTGCGGTTGCCGGACTGCGGCTTCCGGCTGCGAGCCGAGCATGCGGTACTGGCTCTGGCCCTGCTGCTGGCGGCCAGCGCCGCCATCTGGGGTGCCGGGAAGTTCCGGCAGCAGTCGCCCGCGGGACAACCGCAACCGCCGGCGGCGACAAGCGAAGCCAGAGTGCCGCTCGAGCCCGCGCCGGTCACCGAGCTGCCGAGCTATGCCGCGGTGCCGCGGCTGACCCTGCCGCAGGCGCTGGCCGAGGCGCGTCCCGTACCCATCCGGCGGCCGTTGCCGAACGCGAGCGACCGGCGGCGTCACGACCGGAGCGCGGCGAGGAGCGGCGGCCCGGTGATCGCCCTGGTGCTCGACGACATGGGGCACAGCATGGCCACCGTGCGCCGCGCCGCCGCCCTGCCGGCGCCGATGACCCTGGCCTTCCTGCCCTATGTCCAGGACGCGCCGCAACGGGTCGCGGTGGCCCGCGAGGCGGGCAAGGAGATCTTCCTGCACATGCCGATGGAGCCGGTGAGCCCGGATTTCGACCCCGGGCCGCAGGCCATCCGCGCCGGCCTGTCGGCCGCCGTGATCCGCGCCAATCTCGTCGAGGCGTTGGCTCGGGTACCGGGTGCGGTGGGCGTCAACAACCATATGGGCAGCCGGGCCACCGCCGATGCGCAGGCGATGCGCACGGTGATGGAGCTGCTGCGCGAGCGCGGTCTCATCTATGTCGACAGCTGGACCTCGCCCCGGAGCGTCGCCGAGCGGGCGGCACGCGAGGCCGGCATCCTGTCCGGCGGGCGCGACGTGTTCATCGACAACGAACGGACGCCGGCAGCGATCCGCCGTCAGCTCATGATCGCCGAAAGCCTGGCCCGCCGTCAGGGCACCGCCATCGTCATCGGCCATCCCCATGCCGAAACCCTGTCCACGCTGGAAGCGTGGATTCCCGAGGCCCGTGCCCGCGGGGTGCGCTTCGCCGAGCTCAGTGCCGTGGTGCGCATGCGTCGCTGCCCGGAGATCCGGGTCGCCGAACTGTGCGACATCCCCGAGGCACGTGCCATGGCGGCGCGGGAGGCGGGCTGCCCGGTCGGGGCCGGCTGCTGAAACCGGTCGGGGTCAGCCGCCGCGGCCGGCGAAGCTGACCGCTTCCTCGGCTGCCCGGATCAGAGCCCGAGCCTTGTTGCAGCTTTCCTGGAATTCCGCCTCGGGATCGCTGTCGGCGACCACTCCGCCGCCGGCCTGGACATACATCTCGCGGCCGCGCACGAGGGCGGTGCGCAGGGTGATGCAGGTGTCCATGCTGCCGTCGGCGGCGAAATAGCCGACCGCCCCGGCATAGAAGCCGCGTCGCTCGGGCTCCAGCTCCTCGATGATCTCCATCGCCCGGATCTTGGGGGCACCGGTCACCGTGCCGGCGGGAAAGCCGGCGATCAGCGCATCGAGGGCGTCGCAGTCGGCCCTCAGCCGGCCCTCGACATTGGAGACGATGTGCATGACGTGCGAGTAGTACTCGACGATCATGCGCTCGGTGACCTGCACCGAACCGATCTCGGCCACCCGGCCGACATCGTTGCGACCCAGATCCAGCAGCATGATATGCTCGGCGATCTCCTTGGGATCGGACAGGAGATCGCGGGCCAGGGCCTCGTCTTCGGCCCGGGTCGCCCCGCGCTTGCGGGTGCCGGCGATCGGCCGGATGGTGACCTTGCCGTCCCGCACCCGCACCAGGATCTCCGGGCTGGAGCCGACCAGCGCGTAGCCGTCGAGATCGAGGAAGAACAGGAAAGGCGAGGGGTTGAGGCGGCGCAGCGCCCGGTAGAGGGCGAAGGGCGGCAGGGTGAAGGGGATCGTGAAGCGCTGCGAGGGCACCACCTGGAAGATGTCGCCGGCCATGATGTAGGCCTTCGCCCGGCGGACCATCTCGTGATACTGCTCGCGGCTGACGTTGGAGCGCGGCTGTGGCGGCGGGCTGGCCATGCGCAGCATGCCGTGGCCGAGGCTGCGCTGGAAATCGGCGATGGCGTCGGCCAGCCGCTCGGCGGCGAGATCGTAGGCGGCCCGCGCCGAGAGATCGGGACGCGGCCAGACCGGGGTCACCAGGGTCACCCGATCCAGAATGTTGTCGAAGACGGCGATCAGGGTCGGCCGCACGAACACTGCATCGGGCAGGCCGAGACGGTCGGGGTTGAGATCCGGCAGCCGCTCCATCAGCCGCACCATGTCGTAGCCCATATGGCCGAACAGGCCGGCGGCCATCGGCGGCAGTTCCGGCGGCAGCAGGATCCGCGTCGCACCGATCAGACGCCGCAGACTGGGCAGTGCGGGCAGCGTGTCGGCAACGAAACGGTCGCGCGTGTGGAGGGCTTCGCGATTGATCTCCGCCCGCTCGCCGAAGCAGCGCCAGACCAGATCGGGACGCAGGCCGATGATCGAATAGCGGCCGCGGGTGGCGCCGCCTTCGACGCTTTCGAGGAGGAAGCTGTAGGGGCGGTTTTCGGCGAGCTTCAGGAAGGCCGAAACCGGCGTCTCGAGATCGGCGACCAGCGAGGTCCACACCACCTGCGGCCTGCCGGCCTCGTAGGCCGCGGCGAACTGCGCGGATTCCGGTGCCAGCCGCACGCTGCTCAGCCTCCGCTGCCGAGGACCGCCGCCATCGCCTGCTGATTGACCTGGACCGGATAGCGCGCCCGCAGCGCTCCCTCGAGCTGGGCAAAGAGATCGGAACGCCAATCGACCCGCAGCCGCTCGGCGATCGGCTTCAGATCCTCGGGCTCGCCTGCCGGCTCGATCTCCAACACGCGCAGGAGCGCCATTCCCGCCGGTACCTCGACCGGCTCGGGCACCAGCTCGTCCTTGGCGGCCCGGAAGATCGCCTGCACCGCGGTCGGCGTCAGCCCGAAGGCCTGGCCGTTGTCGGCACGCTTGAGCGGCCCGACCTCGATGCGGCGCACACCCGGATAGGCTTCGGCGATCTCGGCGAAGCTCTTGCCGGTGCGGGCCTCGGCGATGAGCTTGCCGGCCAGCGCCTTGGCCGCCTTCTGCCGCTGCTCCTTCTGCCAGGCCTGCAGCAGGCGTTGGCGGGCCTCGGCCAGGGTCAGTGGCCGCGCCGGCTCGATCTCGTCCACCCGGAACATGAAGTAGCGCCCGTCACGGGTCTCCTCGAGCAGGGAGGGTTCCCCCTTGGGTGCGGCGAAGATCGCCTGCAGCATCTCGGGCGCGAGTTTGTCGGGGGCCACCGGCTTCCCGTTCGGATCACGACCGTTCTTGTCGACCGCATCGATCGCCAGAAGGGAGATGCCGAGCTTGTCCGCCGCTTCCTCGAGCGGCACCCCGGCGGCGATCTCGTCGTCGAGGGTGGCCGCGAAATCGGGGAGCTGATCGGTGGCCTTCTCCAGCTTGAGCTCCTTTTCGAGCTCGGGCTTTTTCTCCTCGAAGCTGGCCACCCGCTCGGGCTCGATCCGGACCACCCGCAGGATGTGCCAGCCGAAGGGGCTCCGGAGCGGTTCGCTGACCTCGCCCTCGCCGAGCGAGAAGGCGGTATCGGCGAGGCTCGTGGGCAGGCCCTTGCGGTCCACCGGGCCGATCCTGGCGATCTGCACGCCCTTGTCCTTCAGGGCCGTGGCCACCTCGTCGAAGCTCTTGCCCCGGGCGAGCAGGGTGCGGGCCTCCTTGGCCGTCGCCTCGTCGGGCAGCAGGAGCTGCACGATCTCGCGCCGCTCGGGGGTGGCGTAGAGGGCCTTGCGGGATTCGTAGAGGTCGCGCAGCTCCTGCTCGGAGACCGAGATCTCGTCGACCAGATCCTCGGGTGTGAGGATGGCGATCACCACCTTGCGGAACTCGGGACGCATGAAGGCGTCCTTGTTTTCCTGGAGATAGGCCTCGAGGGTGGCCTCGTCGGGCGTCGCCACCTCCATCGCCTGCGCCTCGATCAGCAGGGCCTCGGCCTTGCGCTGCTCGTTGCGGTAATCATAGAGGAAGCGCGCCAGGAAGGTCGAAGGCCGCACCGGCTCCGAGAAGGCCCGCAGCAGGCGGTTGCGGACGAGCTCGGCGCGCACCTGATCGACGAAGGCCTTCTCGGAGATGCCGAGCGAGCGCAGGAACAGGTCGAACCGGCCGCGGTCGAAACTGCCCGTGGCATTGGCGAAATTGGGATCGCTGCGGATCGCCTCGGCCACTTCCTCGTCGCTGACCCCGATCCCCAGCTCGGCCGCATAGGCATCCACCAGGCGCCGCGCCACCAGCCGCTGCAGGGCCTCGTTGAGGGCGGTGGCGGCGAGCGGATTGCCGCGGTCGATGGCGATCCCGAACTGCTCGCTCATGCGCCGCAGCTGGGTCTCGAACTCGCGCGCGAGCTCGACCGTGGTGATCTCTTCATCATCGACCGTGGCCGCGACATTGGCGCCGCGCGGGCCGAGAAAGATGTCGCCGATGCCCCAGACCGCGAAGCTGACGATCAGCAATCCGAGGAAGACCTTGACTACCCAGGACGAAGCCTGGCTACGCAACGCGTCCAGCATGTTCTCGAGACCACGATAGTGTGGGGGAGCGGGTCGGCCGATGACACCGCGGCACGATAGCGAAGCGCCCGCGGCGCGGCAAGCTCGCGCATCGTGCCGCGCCCTCTGGAAAGTCGGGGGGTGGTGTGATACCTCTCGCCCGGCCCCCAAAATCCGTCGGAGCGCCTGATGCCGCTGGCCCGGCCGATCGTCTTCGGGAACTGGAAAATGCACGGCCTGCGGGCGGACGCACTGGCGCTCGCCGGCAGGTTGGCGCAGCGCAGCGCCCATCTTTCCGCGAGCCTCGGCATCTTT
>CAYYZI010000170.1:0-6154 GCA_964475675.1 uncultured Geminicoccaceae bacterium | reverse complement strand
GTTGTTCCAGTCGCACGCCCTTTCCTGGAAGGTGCTGACGCTCACGGGCCGCTTTTCCGTCTTCCGGACCTCGATCGTCGTCGAGGAGGCGTTCATCCGGCGCATCGAAGTCGACCACATCCTCCACTGGCGTCACGGCAAGTTCCGCTTCCTGATGGGGGACGACAAGAGTAGCTGGTTCCATCTCCTGGAGCGGGGCTGGGACATGCTCTACCTGCCCGACGTCATCGTCCATTCGCTGGAAAGTCGCGACGGCGGCTTTCTTCCGGTCAGCATTTCCCTGATGCGGCGATGGTACGGCAACACGTTGCGCAACAACCCACGGGCGCTGGCGCTCGGGCCGCGTCGGACCGGCTATTTCATCTGGTACGCCCTCTTGGAACAGCGGCTCTCCATGTGGACGCCGCTGGTGGGTCTGGTGGGCACGACCCTGCTCACCCTTACTCGTTCCTTCGTCTATCTTCCCTTCTATCTGGGCTGGGTCCTGGCGGTGCGCAGTCTGCAGATGGCGGCCATCGCCCTGTGGGGGCATCCCGTGAGCCACCACACGGTGCCGTTGATGCTCTACGGCCAGTGGGTGGGTGCGCTGGTCAAGATTCACGCCTGGTACCATCTTTCCGATCAATGTTGGTCCAAGGGCAGTTGCAGCCAGGAGGTGTGCGCGACGGGCCTCGACTGCAGGCTCGCGAAATGGCTGCCTTCCTGGTGCATGACGATCGCCTGCGGCATGTTCCTGTTTTCCCTGGCGGTGGCACAGGGAGCACTGAGGCTTCCGTCCCCCCTTTTCCTCCGCACGTTGCTGCTCGGGGGGTGAGACGGGCGGAGGCCGGCGCATTGTGCCGGTTCTCGACGGGAAGGGGGCGCTGCCCCTATGAGGGCCATTCCGGGCCATCGCGAAGGAATCTCGGGGAGTGGTGCGGAATCGGCAAAGAACCCGAATGGAGGCTGAACATGAAAAGAACGGTGGTGGCCTTGGGCCTGTTGACGTTCGCCGGGGTGCCGCCGGCGATCGGCGGCGATCTCTCGAAGGAGCGGATCGCGCGGATCCTGGCGATGAGCCCGGCCGAGATGGCGGCGAGCGGTGCCTGGGTCAGCGCCGCCTATGACCGCCTGATGGGCTATCTGAACAGCATCGAGGACGCGGAAATGCGGAGCCTCGTTCTGGACATGCTGACGGCACCGCGATCGACCGTGTTCGACGCCGAGGCTCCGCCCGAGGCACTGCGCAGCGCACCCGCCACCGGCGGTCCGGGGCATCACCACTATCCCGGTGGCCTGGCTTCCCATCTCGTCGAGAATATCGAGATCGCCCTCGGCTGGGTGCAGGCGATGGAAAACGTGCCGGCCGTTCGCGATGTCGACCGTGATCTCGTCATCGCCGAACTCGCCCTGCACGACTGGGCCAAGGTCTGGTACGCCTGGGACGAAAAGACCGGCAAGGTCGCAAAGCCCGACTGGTACCCGGCATCCTGGGGCGGCAAGGACGGCATCGCCCGCTGGGGCTGGATGGGCGAACATGGCGCCGTCCTCTATGCCGAGCTCCTGAAGCGGGACGCTCCGCGAGATCTTCTGTTCGGGGCCGCGGCCGCGCATTTCGATCCGTGGTGGGATGTCGAGGTCACCAATGCCGAGTGCAAGGCCGAAGGGCTCGACGCGGCGCTCGCCGAAGCGGCCGAATATGCGGGTGTGCCGGCACCGAAGATCGATCGCACCCGGCTGCGCCAGGAGTGGTTCTTCGCGACATACAGTGACGGGAGCTGGTCCTTCTCGCATCATGTCGCCGGCAAATCCGCCCATCGCTGGATCCGCGAAGTGGCGGCCGACAACGGCATCGATCCCGAATCGCCCGAGGCCACCAGGCTCGCCTGGTTCGTCCTCACCCGCATCTCGGACTTCCGCCTCTACCGCATCTACCAGGATTCGAACTTCTCCGAGGAGGCGGTGAAAGCAGTGATCGACGATATTCTCGTCGATTCCTCTGCCTACGAGATCGACTGACCGACAACGGTAGGGACGGCGGCACCGTCCCTCCCTTTTCCCCGTGCCGTCGCCCCTCTATGCTGTTCGCCGCAGCGCCCGACCGCGAGAGAGGCATGGCGATCGCTCCCGACGCATCCATCGTCGTTCTCACCGGAGCCGGCATTTCGGCCGAATCCGGGTTGTCCACCTTCCGCGGTGCCGGCGGGCTCTGGGAGGGCCACCGCATCGAGGAGGTCGCAACGCCCGAGGCCTTCGCCAGAAACCCAGAGCTGGTTCACCGGTTCTACAACCTGCGCCGCCGCCAGCTCTTCGATCCGGCGATCCGGCCCAACGCCGCGCATCGGGCGCTCGCCCGTCTCGAGCGGGAATGGTCCGGCGACTTCCTGCTGATCACCCAGAACGTCGACAATCTGCACGAGCGGGCGGGAAGCCGCCGGCTCGTGCACATGCATGGCGAGCTGGCGAAGATCCGCTGCACCTTCTGCGGTGATGTGCGGGAATGGGCGGAGGAACTTTCGGTCACCACGACCTGTTCCGCCTGCGGGCGAAGTGGTGGCCTGCGGCCGCATATCGTCTGGTTCGGCGAGATGCCGATGGAGATGGCGCGTATCGAGGAGGCGCTGTCGGCCTGCGACCTGTTCCTGGCCATCGGCACTTCGGCGCAGGTCTATCCGGCGGCGGGTTTCGTCGAGATGGTGCGCGGACGGGCCCGCACCGTGGAGCTCAATCTGGAGCCCTCGGCGGCGAGTCATCTGTTCGACGAGCGGCGTCACGGACCGGCGACCGAGGTGGTGCCGGCCTTCGTCACCGAATTGCTGGGGGAGGAAGCGGGGCGATGACGAGAATCGATCCGGTGGAACTCACGCGGGAGCTGGTGCGGCTCGATACCGTCAATCCGCCCGGCAACGAGGCCCGCTGCCTCGATCTCCTGGGCCGGCTGCTCACGGAAGCGGGCTTTCGCGTAACCGACGTGCCGCTGGCACCGGGTCGGCCCAATCTGATCGCCCGGCTGCCGGGCACCGAGGACCGCTCGGCGCTGGCCTTCACCGGCCATGTGGATGTGGTGCCGCTGGGCAGCGAGCCCTGGAGCCGCGAGCCGTTCGGGGCCGAGATCGAAGGCGGCCGGCTCTACGGCCGTGGCAGCTCGGACATGAAGAGCGGCACCGCGACCATCGTCGCGGCGGCGATCGAGGCCGCGCACAGAAGCGGGGGCACCGCCCCGGTCGAGCTGGTGCTCACCTCCTGCGAGGAAATCGCCCTCGAGGGGGCCGCGACGGTCGCCCGCAGCGGCAGGCTGGGGAGGGCCGGGGCGCTGGTGGTGGCCGAGCCCACCGGCCTGCGGGCGGCGACCGGCTATCGCGGTCTCGTCTGGTGCGATCTCCATTTCACCGGGCGGACCGCCCATGCCTCCCAGCCGGAACAGGGCGACAACGCCCTTCTGAAGGCGGCGCGGGCGGCGGTGACCCTCGCCGGCTGGGATTTCGACGGGGCCGAACATCCCGCCCTGGGCCGGCCCGGCCTCAATGTCGCCCGCATCGAGGGCGGCCAGAACTACAATTCGGTGCCCGACCGCGCCAAGCTCGGGATCGACATGCGGCTGCTGCCGGAGCAGGTGCTCGAGGAAGTCGAACGACGTCTCGTCGAGATCACCGGCTGCGCCCGGCTCGAAAGGCTGATGGCGACGCCGCCGGTCTGGACCGATCCCTCGGATCTGTGGCTGCAGTCGGTCGGGCGGCTGCTCGAAGAGCTCGCGGGCGAACCGGTGGAGCTGGGTACCGTTCCCTATTCCACCGACGCCTCCTATCTGGCACCCGCCTATGGCGATGTGCCGGTACTGGTGCTCGGCCCGGGCGAAGCCGAACAGGCGCACCAGACCGACGAATGGTGCGAGGTCGCCAAGATCGGAAGGGCGTTCGAGATCTATCTGCGGCTGATCGAGGCCTGGGCGGCCGGGGCGGACGCCGCCTGACACGGGATCGCCAGGGAATTGGTGCGCGCGGCGGGGGTCGAACCCGCGGCCGGCCGGTCGATGCCGTGCCGGTCCCGGCCCACTCGGCATGCGCGCGGTCGGTAAGGCTACGGATCCCCTCCGTCCGCGCCAGCCACTTTCGCGCGGGACTGTCCTATCGTGCGCTCACGATTTGCGGAACGGCTGCCCGTGGGTGCGGGCGTAGGCCTCTTCGAAGGCGGCGACCTTCTCCGGGGGTGCTTCCTTCTGATAGCGCGCCTTCCATTCCTCGTAGGGCATGCCGTAGACGATCTCGCGGGCATCCTCGTAGGAGAGCGTGATGCCCCGCTCCTCGGCCGCCGCCCGGTACCATTTGGACAGGCAGTTGCGGCAGAAGCCGGCGAGATTCATGAGATCGATGTTCTGCACGTCGCTGCGCTCGCGCAGATGCTGCAGCAGCCGGCGGAAGGCCGCCGCCTCCAGTTCGGTGCGGATCTTGTCGTCGATCTCCGTCATGCTGCGCTCCTTCCTTTCCTGGTCGTTCGCGTCATCGCCCGGACTTCAGTCGGGCACGCCCTCAAGGGTGGCATCGATCAGCCACAGGGCGACGGCGCGCCGTGCCTCGACATCCTCGGCACCGGCCTCGCGCGCCTCGCGATAGATACGGAGCTGATGGTCGGCGCTGGTGCCGCGTGCGACGATCTCCGGCGCCCGCCGCACCTCATCGAGGCAGCCCAGCTCGGCGGCCACCTCGGACAAAAGCTCGACGAGCTCCTGCGCGAGTTCGGCAAAGGGCACCATCTGGAGCTGGCCGAAATCGGCGAGCTCGCCTTCGACTCCCCAGCGCTGCGCCCGCCATTTGTTCTCGTTGAGGAGGATCGGGCGGTATTGGCGCCAGCGCTGGTTGTTCTGGCGCAGCCGGAAGAGCATGGCCAGGATCGACTGGTAGAGGGCGGTGATGGTCAGCGCATCCTCGAACCGGGTGCAGATGTCGCAGATCCGCATCTCCAGGGTGGGCTGCCTGGCCGAGGGCCGGGCGTCCCACCAGATCTTGGTGGGGTCGTCGCAGACCCCGCATTCGGCCATCATCTCCAGCAGCCGTTGCCATTCGCGGTAGCTCTCGAAGGTCTCCGGCATGCCCGAACGGGGCAGATCGCCGAAGATCGTCGGGCGGAAGGATTTGAGACCGGTATCCTGGCCTTCCCAGAAGGGCGAGCTCGCGGAAAGGGCCAGCAGATGGGGCAGGAAATAGGGGATCTGGTTGAGGAGGTCGATCCGCAGATCGTCATCCTCGATGCCGGCATGGACGTGCATGCCGCAGACCACCAGGCGTCGTGCCAGCGCCTGCAGGTCGCGTGTGAGGATGCGGTAGCGCTCCATGTCGACGCTTTTCTGGGTGCGCCAGCTGGCCAGCGGATGAGTCGAGGTGGCGACGATGGCGAGGCCGAAATCGGCCGCCAGCCCGGCCACCGTGCGACGCAGCCGGGCGAGATCGGCGCGGGCCTCGGCGATGTCGGCGCAGATCTCGGTGCCCACCTCGATCTGGGCCAGCAGCAGCTCGTGGGTCACATGCTCGCCGAGCTTTTCCTTGCAGGCCGGCATCAGCCCCGGCGGCTGCTCGATCACCAGCTCGCCGGTGCGCGGATCCACCAGCAGATATTCTTCCTCTATGCCAAGGGTGAGAGACGGCTTGCGTAGCGCCACCCGGGCCTCCCGGCTATGCCGATCAGATTGTCCCCTTCGAATAGCCGGTAAAGCCCGGGGTTGGCCAGAGGCGCCTGCAGCGCTTCCGCGATGATCCCGGCGAAGCGCTCGGCGCCCTCGGCATCGGCAATCTCGTCCTGGCGCAGCTCGAACATGATGTGCGGCAACCGTGGGCGCTGGGCGTGGAACTGGACCGTGTAGCCGAAATCGCGCAGGCCCGAATAGGGCTGGTTGTCGCCGACCACGAGTTCACGATGGGCGCGCAGGGAGGCCAGTACGGGATCGCTCAGCCGCCGGTCGCCCCGCCACAGCACGCCCACCTGCCAGGGCCGGTCCTCGCCCGCGAAACAGGGGGTGAAACTGTGCACGGAGATGATGGCGGGGATGATGCCGCGGCGCCGGAAGCGGCCGATGGTACGCGCAATGGCGCGGTGATAGGGATGAAAATACGTGCGAATGCGTCGCCGCACTTCGGCGGCTGTCAGGTGATGATAGAGCGGAAGAGCACACGTCGGAACTCCC
>CAYYZI010000169.1:3479-6172 GCA_964475675.1 uncultured Geminicoccaceae bacterium | reverse complement strand
GATCCTCGAGCTCGACCGCGCGCAGATCGTAGAGATTGCGGTCCATGGCATCGCCCGGCTCGAGCTGGCGTTCGATGCCGTCGAGACCGGCCATGAGAATGGCGGTGAAGGCGAGATAGGGATTGGCGGCGGGATCGGGGAAGCGGACCTCGATCCGCTTGAATTCGGGACGGGCCGCGAAGGGAATGCGGATGGCGGCGGAGCGGTTGAAGGCGGCGTAGGTGAGCAGCACCGGCTCGTCGAGGCCGGGGCGCAGCCGCTTGTAGCTGTTGGTGGTGGCGTTGGTGAAGGCGTTGAGGGCCCGCGCATGGGCCAGCACCCCGGCAATGAAGGACAGGCAGAGCGGGCTCAGATCGGCGTAACCCTGGCCGGCGAACAGCGGCTTGCCGCCGCGGTGCAGCGAGAGATTGACATGGAGCCCGGAGCCCGGCTCGTCGACCAGCGGCTTGGCCATGAAGGTGGCACTCTTGCCGTAGGAGGCAGCCACCTGATGGATGACGTATTTGGTGACCTGCAGGCGATCGGCGCAGCCCAGCAGAGAGGTCGGGCCGCTGCTGAGCTCGCACTGGCAGGTAGCCCGGCCATGACGGTGCTGGACCCGGCCCAGCCCCAGCGAGGAGAGAATGGTCGCCACCTCGGCCCGGATCTCGGCGAGATGATCGGTCGGCGGCATCGCCAGATAGGCATCGCCCGGTGCCGGCCGGTGACCGGGATTGCCGTCGGCGTAGCTCTGCGACGCCGCGCGGCCGCTTTCGCTGGCCTGCAGCCGGTAGCCGGTGGCCATGCTGCCGATCTCGAGCCGGACATCGTCGAACAGGAAAAAGCCGAGTTCGGCCGCCAGCAGGGCCTCGTCGGCGACCCCGAGATCGACCAGATGGCGGGCGGCGCGGCGGGCCACGGAGCGGGGATCCCGCTCGTAGCCGATGCCGGTGGCCGGATCGGAGCCGTCGCACAGCAGCACCAGGGTGGGCTGGGCGGTGAAGGGATCGACGAAGGCGCTGGCTAGGTCCGGTTTCAGAAGCAGATCGGACTCCGAGACGTCGCGCCAGCCGGGGACCGCCGAGCCGTCGATGAACAGGCCGTGCTCGAGGATCGTGGCATCGACACTGCCGGCATCGATCGCGGTGTGCCGGAAGCGCCCGGCGAGGTCGGTGAAGCGCAGATCGACGATCTTGATCCGTTCCTGTTCGATCCGTTCGAGGATCGTCTCGGGACTGCTCATCCTGCCTGGTCCTTTGGTCTTTCGCGAAGCGGTGCCGACCGGCTGTCGGCAAGAGGCGGAGCTTGCCGCGGCGACACGGCCCGATCAAGCCTCTGTTAACGATTTGCGGGTAGCATGGCGGGAGGAGGTGGTCGAGCCGATGAAACCCCTCTCGGCGATCGCGGTCCCGGGGCAGACCCTCGCGGGCGAGGACGGGTTGCTCCAGGGCCGGGCAACTCCGGCGACGCTGGCGAGGCTGTCGGCGGGCGGTCGGCTGGAGCTGAAGATCCTCGGGGCCAGCGACCAGGGTCTCCTTGTGGCGGCGCCGAAGGGACGTTTTCTGCTGGCGGCCGAGGGCGAGGCGCTGGCGGGGCTGCGCCGTTCGGCGACGCCCGGCCGGAGCCGCATCGTTCTGGAGCTGCCGCGCGGCTCGCCCAACGACGCCGCGGGCCGGGTGCCGGCGAGGCTGGTCGCGGTCGATGGCCGGCCGGTGGATATCGACGTCTCGTTGCGCCCACTGCCCGTTCCGCCTGGCGATCGATCTCCGGCAAGACCGACGGCCGGGTCGACGGACCCGGCAACCGCCCCTTCGCCGCGGCAGGTTCCCGGCACGCAGCGTCCCCCCTTCGAGGCCACTCTGCTGCGGGGGGATCGCCCAGCCGGTCGTCTCGCGGTTCGTCTCGAGCCGGCACCGGCCGCAGGCAGTGTCGACACGCCCGTTGCCTCCGACCGCATGACGTCGGCGCAGCCCGGGGCCTCCGGCGGACCTCCATCGCCCGCTGCAGGGCGATGGGCAGCGGCGCCATCCGTCGTGCCCCGGGACTCGCCACCGTCCACGGCAGGGCAGCGCGCGCCCCCGCCCGAACCGGGACCGCCGTCCCCCCAGCCCGCGATCGCCACGGAGGCGCCCTCACCCGCAGCTACTCCCGGCACGGATCGATCGGTGATCGCCGTCGTTACCGGGCGGGATCCGGCCGGCAGGCTGCTGCTGCGCCTGTCCGAAGGGGCGCCGGCCGGAATGCTGCGGATCGAGGAGCCGGGCCTCGAGGTGCCCGAAGGCAGCCGTCTCCTGGTGCGGACCGCGCGCACGCCCGCAGCGGAGACAGAGATCCGCCGCGAGCCGGCGGTGGCGCAGCCGCTGCCGGGCCCCGCTGCGGCCCCGGCAGCGGGCATCGTCATGACCGAGGCCGGAGCCACCCTGCGGCTGTTCGCCTATCTGCTGCGCAGGGCACCCGGGAGCACCGGCGAGCCGGCCGATTCCTCCGGCAAGGGCGTGGAGACGCAGCCGTCGGCATCGGCCCGGTCGGTGACCGTCGGGGCTGGGCCGGAAACCGGCGGGTTGATCTGGCTGGCCGGGGCCGGCGAGCCGCTTTCCCTGCGCATCGGCACATTGCCCGAAGAGGATGCGACGGCGAAGGAGGCGGGGCAGCGCTGGGTGTTCGCCCTGGAGCTCGCGGAACTCGGTGCTCTTCGCCTCGAACTCTGGTCGCGT
>CAYYZI010000169.1:0-3379 GCA_964475675.1 uncultured Geminicoccaceae bacterium | reverse complement strand
GTGATCCTGGCGCCGTCGAAGCGGGCGATGCCCAGCGCCACCAGACGCTGCATCCGCTCC
The DNA here is from genome assembly GCA_964475675.1 of uncultured Geminicoccaceae bacterium. Taxonomy (GTDB): domain Bacteria; phylum Pseudomonadota; class Alphaproteobacteria; order Geminicoccales; family Geminicoccaceae; genus JALSRW01. The sequence continues at coordinate 3,319 of CAYYZI010000169.1, read as the reverse complement.
TCGTTCGGGGCGAGAAGCGGCCGGGCCACGCCCTGCACCGCAGCGATCCGGTCGAGATCGACGCTGCCGAAGCACATGATCTGCTCGATTACCGCCCGGATCGCCCGATCGGTTGCACTCAGCCGCAGCCCGCGGGCGATCGGCAGCCGTCCGGCCAGCACCTCGCGTCGCCAATGGCGCAGATCGGCGTGATTCTGCACGTATCCGGCCGGCAGTTCGCCGATCGCCGAACTGCCGAAGCCGAGCAGCGCATCCGCCGGATCGGTGGTGTAGCCCTGGAAATTCCGCCGCAGCCTGCGGTCGGCGAGGGCGCGGGCCATCGAATCCTCGGGCCGGGCGAAATGGTCGAGCCCGATCGCTACATAGCCCGCCTGCTCGAAGCTCTCGGCGATGGCCTCGAACTGGGCGGCGCGGGCCTTCGCATCGGGCAGGGCCTGCTCGGGAATCAGGCTCTGGTGCCGCTTGAGACGGGGCAGATGGGCATAGCCGAACACCGCCGCCCGGTCCGGCGCCATGGCCAGGATCTCGCGTGCGGTGCGGCGCACGGTGGCTACCGTCTGATGGGGCAGGCCGTAGAGCAGATCGACCGAGATATGGTCGATGCCGGCAGCGCGGAGCCGGGCGATGACCGCGGCCACCTGCTCCACCGGCTGGATCCGGTTGACCGCTTCCTGGACCTTGGGATCGGTGGTCTGCACGCCGAGGCTGGCACGGTTGATACCGCCCGCGGCGAGGGCCGCCACCAGTTCCCCGTCGACCATCCGCGGATCGAGTTCGATGGCCAGCTCGGCATCCGGCAGGAAGGTGAAGCGCTTGCGCAGATGTCCGAGCAGCCGCTCCATGCCGCGGGCGCCGATGATCGAGGGCGTGCCCCCGCCGAAATGCAGATGGATCACCGGCATCACCGCCGGCAGCCGGGCCGCCACCAGATCGATCTCCGCCTCGAGCTGCGCCAGATAGGCGGCGATCCGGTCGGCCCGCTGGGTGATGAAGGTGTGACAGCCGCAATACCAGCAGAGCTGGCGGCAGTAGGGAATGTGGAGATAGAGGGAGAGGCGCGCCTCGGGCGTCAGCGCCGCCAGCCAGGCCCCATAATCCTCACCGCCCACCGCGGTCGAGAAATGGGGGGCGGTCGGATAGCTCGTGTAACGCGGTACCCGTTCCCCTTCGAACAGGCGGATATGCTCGGCACGCATGGGCCCGGTCCGTTCGCGTAGCAGAGATGGACAATAAGATGATCCTTCGCAGGCGGTTTGCCATGCGTCAAGCTGCCCCTGTACCGGCCCGCGGCTCGACCGCGAGGCAGGTGCCCCCTATCTTGTCCCGACAGTCCCGTTTGGCGACAACAATAGTCGATCCGTGGCCGGGAGGCGATGCATGACGCGCAAGAAAAGCCGGACGGAACGTCCGGTTCACCCCATCAGACGCCTGCTCACGCCCATCGAGGAGTTCCTGCAGACCGAAGCGCTGGGCGGCGTGGTGCTGATCGCCACTGCCATCCTGGCGCTCCTGTGGGCCAACTCGCCCTGGGCGGATCTCTACGAGGCGCTCCGCAAGTTTCCCATCAGCATCAGCTTCGGCGGTCTCACCCTGGCCGAGCCCTTCGCCTACTGGGTCAACGATCTACTGATGGCGATCTTCTTCTTTCTGGTGGGCCTCGAGATCAAGCGCGAGCTCCTGGTGGGCGAGCTGGCGGGCTGGAAGAAGGCGGCGTTGCCGGTGGCCGCAGCGGTCGGCGGCATGGTGGTGCCGGCGGCGATCTACGTCGCCTTCACCTTCGGCACCGAACAGGTCGTCGGCTGGGGGGTGCCGATGGCCACCGACATTGCCTTCGCCGTCGGCGTGCTGGCGCTGCTCGGCCCGAGGGTGCCGGTGGCCCTCAAGGTATTCCTGCTGGCTCTCGCCATCATCGACGATCTCGGGGCGGTACTGGTGATCGCGGTGTTCTACACGACCGACCTCAACAGCGGCTATCTGGCGCTGGCGGTGGTCGCCTGGCTGGCGGCCTTCGCCTATGGCGGCTTCGGCGGCGGACGCGCGGTGGTGTTCGCCGCGATCGGTCTGGTGCTGTGGTTCTTCACCTTCGAATCCGGGGTTCACGCGACCATCGCCGGCGTCGCCCTGGCCTTTACCGTGCCCATCGCCCGCAATGTCGATCGCAAGACCCTGATGCAGGAGCTGGGCATGCGTCCGAGCGGCGGGTTCGAGCAGATGGAGATGAGCATCGGCCATGCCGCCGACACGCTGATCGCCGCACGCAGCCCCCTGCATCGCTTCGAGCATGCGCTGGCACCCTATGTGGCCTTTCTGATCATGCCGCTGTTCGCGCTCCTCAACGCCGGCATTGCCTTCGGCGGAGAGAGCGGAGGTTCCCTGTTCTCGACGGTGATGATCGGGGCCTTTCTCGGCCTCGTTCTGGGCAAGCCGGTGGGCATCCTCGGCGCCTGCTGGCTGGCCCAGGTGACCGGCATCGCGCGCGTGCCGGAGGGTATCTCCTCGCTGGCCCTGCTGGGCACCGGCTTTCTCGCCGGCATCGGCTTCACGATGTCGCTGTTCATCGGGGCGCTGGCCTTCGGTGAGGGAGCGGTGCTCGATCAGGCCAAGCTGGGCGTGCTGCTGGCCTCGCTGCTGGCGGCGCTGGCCGGTCTCGCCATTCTCTACCGGGCGCTGCCGGTGGCTGCAAAACGGCCGGCGGGGAGCTGAGTCCCGGGGCGCCGGAACGGGCTCAGGGGACCCGGCTGCGCAGGCGGAAGCGGGCCTCGATCGAGCTGACGAGGTCGATATGGTCCTCCATCAGGCGGCTCATCAGGAAGCGCTCGCGCACCGTCTCCCGCGCCGCCTGGCCGAGGCGCCGGCGCAGTTCCGGATCCCTGATGAGCTGAACGATGCGGGCCGCGGCCTCCTCGACGGTATCGACCAGGAAGCCGTTGACTCCGTCCCGGATCTGATGACGGATGCCGCCCACGTTGCCGCCGATCACCGCCGCCCCCTTCCACATCGCCTCGGTGACGGTGAGGCCGAAACCCTCGCGCAGGGATTTCTGCAGGACCACCGCGGCCCGTCTCTGCAGGGCGTTGACCAGGGCGGAATCCTGCACCGAAAGGATGTGGATGCGCTCGTCGCGGCAGGCGCACAGGCTGGCGAACACCTCCTGCCCCTCGGGATCGTCGGTGGCGACGTTGCCCACCAGCACCAGGGTCGCATCGATCTCGCGGCGGGCGATGCGGAAGGCCTCGATCACCCCCTGCGGATCCTTCCAGCGGTCGAAGCGGGAGATCTGCACCACCAGCGGCAGATCGGTGGGGATGTTGTTGTTGGC
>CAYYZI010000168.1:0-6202 GCA_964475675.1 uncultured Geminicoccaceae bacterium | reverse complement strand
GGGCGGCGGCCGCTCCCCCGGATCCGGCTCGGGAGCGGAGGGCTCGGCCGCGGCCTGGACCACCGGCTGGGCGGTCGGCACGGGGCGACGCCAAGGGCGAAACAGCGGCCGTTCGACAATCGCCCGGTACTGTTGCGCCCGGGGGTGCCACTCCGGGCCGCCGGCCGCACCGGCGGGCACGGCGGCGAGCAGTATGACGACCGACATGGCGACGCGGATTCCCGTGCCGGCCATGCCCTGCCGCCTGGTTCGCGTCCGTCTACCGCGCATCCTGCCGTAAATCCGTCATCCCCCGGATGAACCAAGCAACAGACGCGCAGCGGCCCGCGCTTATTCCGTGCATCCCTAGAAGGCCAGGGTGTTGAGGGAGAGCAGTGCCGAAAGCACGGCCCCGATGATACCGGCAACCAGGATCCCCAGCAACACGATCAGCAGCGGCTCCACCAGCTGCACGAGCTGTTTCAGCCGCTCGGCCACCCGCTCCTCGAAGCGTTCCGCGAGGAAGGCGGCGGTGGCCTGCAGCCGCCCGCTTTCCTCGCCGGTGCGCAGCAGCCGCAGGGCGAGGGGGGCGAGGATCCCGGCCTCGGCCAGACAGTCGGCCAGCCGCCGTCCCTCGCGCAGGCCCCTGGCCACGTTGCCGACCGCCCTGGCGGCGTGGCGATTGGCGACCATGCCGCGGGTCAGCCACACCGCATTGGGCAGATCGAGCCCGCCCTCCAGCAGCAGGGCGAGACCGCGGGCGAACTCGGCACTGATGCGGTCGCGAGCGAGCCGGCGCAGGCCGGGCAGAACCAGCGCCAGCCGATCGCCCAGCTCGGCCACCGCCCGCAGGCGGGACAGATAGAGAAAGCCAGCGAGCAGCAGCAGCACGGCGCCGAGCACCAGTGCGAAGCGGCCGCGCAGTACATCCGACGCGGCGAACACCAGCCGGGCACCGAACGGCAGCTCGGCGCGCCGGTCCTCGAGAAGGGCGGCGAATTCGGGCACCACCACCCCCAGAATGAAGGCGATGGCCAGGAATCCGGCGACCAGCAGCACCGTGGGATACAGCAGCGCCGCCGAGACCTGACGCCGGAACTTCTCGCGCCGTTCGCGCAGCTCGGCCAGATGATCGAGCGCCTCGGCGAGCCTGCCCGCGGCCTCTCCGGCGGCCACCACCGCCACATAGGCACCGTCGAACAGGTCCGGATAGGCGGCCAGAGCCTGGCTGAGCGCCACCCCCGAGCGCACCTGCTGACGGACGGCTGCCAGCATCTCGCCCATGCTGCGGTCGGCGACACCTTCCCCGATCACCCCGAGTGCGCGTTCGAGCTGCTCGCCGGCACCGAGCAGCACCGCCAGCTCGCGGGTCAGCGAGGTGATGAAGCGGCCGCGATCGCGGCGGCCGAAGAGCCCGGCCAGCGAGCGCCAGCCCGCTCCCGCCGGTCGCGCCTGGATGGGGATCAGGCCGCGCGCCTTCAGCCGATCGAGGGCGCTACGCTCGTCGGTCGCCTCGATCCTGCCGTTGACCGTCCTGCCGTCTGCGGTCAGCGCACGGAACAGGAAGGTCGGCATTCACCAGTCCTCGGTGACACGGCACACATCCTGCAGCGTGGTCTGCCCGGCGAGGCATTTGGCGGCACCATCCTCGAACATGGTCGCCATGCCCTTGCGGCGGGCGAGGCCGAGCAACTCCTGGGTGGCGCTGCGCGCGCGGATGCCGTCGCGGATCTCCTCGTCGATGTCGAAGAACTCGAAGATGCCGATGCGCCCGACATAGCCCATGCCGTCACAGGCCCGGCAGCCGCCCGGCCGATAGAGCAGGGTCTCGCCATCGGCGGCGATGCCGGCGCGGCGCAGCAGCTCACGCTCGCCGGCGGTGGCGGCGGCCGGCTGCCGGCAGTCGGGGCACAGCAGACCGACCAGACGCTGGCCGAGGACGCCGCGCACCACCGAGGCCAGCAGATAGGGCTCGACCCCCATGTCGAGCAGCCGGGCGACGGCTCCGGCGGCGGTGTTGGTGTGCAGGGTGGTGAGCAGCAGGTGGCCGGTCAGGGCGGCATGGATGGCGACCTCGGCGGTTTCGGGATCGCGCGTCTCGCCGACCATCACCGTATCCGGATCGTGGCGCAGCACGGCCCGCAGGACGCGGGCGAAATCGAGACCGATTTCCGGGCGCACCTGGATCTGGGTGATGCCCGGAAGCTGGTACTCGATGGGATCCTCGATCGACACGATCTTGGCCACCGTGGCGTCGAGCTGCTGCAGCGCCGCGTAGAGCGTCGTGGTCTTGCCGCTGCCGGTGGGGCCGGTGACCAGGAGCATGCCGTGCGGGGCCCGGAGCTGCCGCGAGAAACGGGCCTCGATATCCGCCGGCAGGCCGAGCTCGCCCAGCCCCACCCGCCGCTGGACGTGATCGAGAATGCGCACCACCACGCTTTCGCCATGGATGGTGGGCATGGTCGCCACCCGCAGATCGACCTGGCGCCCGCAGATCTCGAGCCGGCTGCGGCCGTCCTGCGGCAGCCGTCGCTCGGCGACGTCGAGCCCGGCCAGGATCTTGATGCGCGAGACCACCGCCGGACCCAGCCGCGCCGGCGGCGCCCCACTCTCGCGCAGCCTGCCGTGGATGCGCAGCCGTACCCGAAGCTTTTCCGGAGTCGGCTCGACATGGAGATCGGAAGCCCGCATGCGGACCGCATCGGTCAGAAGCTGGTCGACGAGGCGCACCACCGGCGCCTCCTCCGCTTCGCTGGCGGCATCGCTGGCCTCGCCGCCGGCCTCCTCCTCGCCCAGATCGGCGACGATGCGGGCGATCGCTCCCGCCCCCTGGTCCCAGTAGCGGGCATGGGCCGCCTCGATGAGGTCCAGCGGCACGGCCACCGGCACGATGCTGCGGCCGCTGGCCACGGCGGCGGCGTGCAGCAGCGCGGAGTTCGCCGGATCGGCCATCCCCAGCCACAGATGCTGCTCGTCGACGGCCAGCGGCAGGAGACGGTTGTGACGCAGGAAGCTCTGGGCGAAGACCTCGCCGAGCAGGGGCTCGGCGGGAATGTCCTCGGCATCGGCGCGCTCGATGCCGAAATGGGCGACCGCCGCCGCCACCCACTGCTCGCCGGCGAGCAGCTCGAGCTGGCGCAGCGCCACCGGCAGCGGCAGCCCCTGTTCGGCGGCCAGAGTCTGGGCCCGGGCCGCATCGGCAGCGGTCAGGCTGCCGCTGGCCACCAGACTTTCGAGAATGGGATGCTCGATCCCCGTCGCGTTCTCCGTTTCGGTCGTGGCGGCACGCGCCCCGCGCCGCCGTCCCGACAGCCTCGTGAGCATGGCAGGCCAATCGATTGCGCATGGTGAAGGGCGACCGTACGGTGCGCCGGCCGGTCCCCGCCCGGCTGATGTACCAGAGACGCCGGGACGGGGAAACGCACATCTGGCAGCGGCGGGCGGCGCGCCGGGAGTTGACCTTTGCGCGGCGACGCCTAATCAATAGGGGCGAAGCGGGTGTAGTTCAGTGGTAGAACGGCAGCTTCCCAAGCTGCATGTCGTGGGTTCGATTCCCATCACCCGCTCCATCTTTCCCCCTTCTGCCAGTCGCGATAGGATCGCTCGCGGTCGATGCGGATGCGCGTCGCCCGGGCGGCAGGATCGCTCGACGGGAAGGCGGGGAGGAAATCGATGCAGGCACGCGACGTCATGACGCGCAACGTCGTCACCGTGGAACCGGACACTCCGGTGACGGAAATCGCCCGCCTGCTCCTGGAAAAGCGCATCAGCGGCGTGCCGGTGGTGGAACCCGACGGGCGGCTGGTCGGCATCGTCAGCGAGGGCGATCTGATGCGCCGGGTGGAGGAGCGTGCCCCCGGACGCGGCTCGTGGTGGCTGGCGATGCTCGGCATCCCCGAGGAACGCGCGATCGAGTATGTGCGCACCCATGGCCGCCGGGCACGCGATGTGATGACCCGCCACGTCATCACGGTGACGCCGGATACCCCCATCGGCAGGGTCGCGCAGCTGCTCGAGGAAGAGCACATCAAGCGGGTGCCGGTGGTCGAGGATGGGCGTCTGGTGGGCATCATCAGCCGTGCCGATCTGCTGCGGGCCATCGCCAGCCGCGAGGAGGCGCCGCCGGCCGGAGCCGATGACAGTGCCCTGCGGGAACGGCTGATGAAGGAACTCGAGGCGGCGGGCCTCGAATACCATCCCTACGTCAACATCGTGGTCAGCGACGGCATCGTCCATCTCTGGGGGCTGGTCTCCACCAAGGCCGAGGCCGAAGCGCTGCGGGTGGCGGCGGAATCGGTCGAAGGCGTGCGCGGCGTCGACAGCCATCTCGCCATCCTGCCGCGCACCGCCCATCTCTAGCCCTCGCGCGGCGCCGCCGCCCCTTCCCGGCAGCCCTCGAGCAGCGCCGTCAGGAAGGCGCGAACCTCGTCGGGATCGCGCAGCCGGTAACGGGCATGGGTGAGGAGCTGCTCCTCGCCGCCGACGATGCCGATCCCCCGCCCCTCGAGCTGCCGGAAGGCGTCCTCGTCGGTGACGTCATCGCCGAGGAACACCGCCTGCGTGTCGGCTCCCATGACATGGTCGAGCAGCCACAGCACCGCCCGCCCCTTGTCCCAGGCCTTGGCCGGGCGCAGCTCGAACACCTTCTTGCCGCCCTTGAGCAACAGCGCCGGATGGCGCCGCGCGAGGGCGGCGAGCCGGGCCTCGAGGGCCGGCAGGATGTCGGCCGGGGCATCCCGGAAATGGACGGCGATCGCATAGGGTTTGCGCTCGACCCAGACCCCGGGGAACCCGGCCACCGCCTCGGCGAGCTCGCGCTCGGCGGCGTCGAGCTCGCCGGTGAACGCCACGCCCTCGTCGTGCGCGAGGCCGCCCGGGCCGGTGATCTCGAAGCCGTGGCTGCCGGCGATGTAGACCTCTTCGATGCCCACCAGCCGGCGCACATCGGCCGCTGCCCGACCACTGACGATGGCCACCGGCAGACGGGCGGCGAGAGCGGCCAGGGTCCGGCGCAGATCGGCATCGAGCCTGGCCAGACGCGGATGCGCGGCGATCGGGGCCAGCGTGCCGTCGAAATCCAGGAACAGGGCCAGCCGGCCGGCTCGACAGTCGGCCACCAGGCCGGGCAGGAGCTCCCCGGCATGGGGAAGTTCTCGCAGGGCGCGCGGCATCGGGGCAGCATGTTGATGCATGGAAGCGACGTTTCCGCAAGGGTTCGGGACCGGCCGAGGCGACCTCGCGCTGTTTAGCGGCATCGCCGGCATTTGTCAGGGGCGAGGAACACGCTAGGATGCCGCGCCAGCGAGAAGGGGAAGAGACCGCATGTCTTCGGCTGCAGCCACGGGTGCCGGGCGGGAGAACGCCGCGACGGCGGACAAACGGATCGATCCCGGCAAGGTGATCTTCGCCCAGGGCGAGCCCAGCGACCAGGTCGGCTTCCTGCTCGAGGGCGAGGTCGAGGTGGTGCGCATGCTGGGCCGGCGCGAGATCGTCGTCGGCATCGTGCGCAGCGGGGAATATTTCGGCGAGATGGGGGTGATCGAGGGCCGTCCGCGCAGCGCCACGCTGCGGGCGCGCACGCAAGTCCTGGCCCGCTTTCTCGACCGCCGGCATTTTCTCGACGAGATCAGCCGCCACCCCGACCTCGCCCGCGAGCTGCTGCTGCGGCTCAGCGAACGGCTGCGGGATGCCGATGATCGGGTGGTCGAACTCTCCCGGCAGCAGGCCTCGCCGCTGGATGCCACCACCGACGAGGAGCTGCCGGCGGTGCGGGTGCTGCCGGCCTCGCCCGAACTGGCCCGGCAGATGCCCGAGGAAGGCCTGGTGATCACCCGCTTTCCCTTCATCGTCGGCCGCCGCCCCGATCGCGGCGAGCGGGCCCCGACCACTGCGGTCGACCTGGCCCTCGTCGACAGCCGCCCTTACCGCCTGTCCCGCCACCATTTCGCCATTCTGCGCACGGAGCACGGGCTGGTCGTGTCGGACACTTCCAGCAAGCTCGGAACCGCCGTCAACGGCACCTACCTGGGTCAGGATTTCTCGCGTTCGCGGGCGGCGCTGCGGCGCGGCGAGAACGAGGTGGTTGCGGGCGGGCTGCATTCTCCCTATCGCTTCCGGATCATGGTGGCCTGAGCGCAACGGCGGATGCCACCGGCTCGAGGGAGGTTCCCGAACATGCCGAAGATCCATGCCCTGCGCGGCACACTCTTCGCCCTCCTCACTC
>CAYYZI010000167.1:0-6207 GCA_964475675.1 uncultured Geminicoccaceae bacterium | reverse complement strand
GCAGGCGCGAGCCGAAATGCCGCCCGGTACGGGTGCGCCCGTTGGAGACGAAGATCACCTCGAGATCCTCGAGCCGCTGGCCATCGAGACGCCCACGGGCCACCCGGGTGCCGGCCAGCCCGTCCTCGGCGAGTGCGGTATAGGAGAAATAGACCAGCCGGTTGTCGGCGAAATCCGGATCGAGCACCACATCGAGCAGACCGCCCTGACCCTGCGCCCAGATCTCCGGCAGGCCGGCGATGGGCTGCGGATCGAGCACGCCTTCGGGGGAGACGCGGCGCAGGCGGCCGGGTCGCTCGGTCACCAGCATCCCGCCATCGGGCAGAAAGGCGAGGCTCCAGGGATGTTCGAGCCCGTCGGTGACGCGGTGCAGGGTGAAGCGCTGCTCCCGGCTTTCGAGAATTTCGCCGGGACTGGCCGCGCGGGCCCGATTGTCGGGACCGAACGGGGTGCAGGCCACCGCCCCGGCCATCACCAGGCCGAACAGCAGAAAGGTTCGCAGCGGAAGAGCGAACATCATGGCCTCCCTTGCCGTCGTGCCGCCTGCCTGCGACATAGCGCGCGCAACGCCGCGGCAAAGCCCTTGATCAATCCTCGCGGGGCGCCATCCTGCACGGGCGTGTTTCGGGGGAGGAATGCATGCAGCACGATTCGACGATCCGGGCCCTGCTGGAGCGCGGGGAGGCCGGTCGCCCGGCCCTGCTGGCGCCGGGCCGGGCGGCTCTGACCTTCGGGGGGCTGCGCGAACTCGCCGACCGGACGGTAGAGCGCCTCAACGCGCTCGGGATCGGCCGCGGCGATCGGGTGGCGATCGTCCTGCCCAACGGTCCGGAGATGGCGGCGGCCTTCCTTTCGGTGGCCTGCGCCGCGGCCACCGCCCCGCTCAATCCGGCCTACCGGGAAAAGGAGTTCGACTTCTATCTCGGGGATCTCGGCGCCAGGGCGCTGATCGTGGCCGAGAATGCCGACAGCCCGGCGATCGCGGTGGCCCGCCGGCACGGAGCGCGGATCCTGCAGCTTTCGGTGCCCGAGGGCGCCCCCGCCGGCTGGTTCGAACTCGCCACCGAGGAGGGGGCGGCAGCGAAGCCCAAGGCGACCGGCCTCGCCGGTGCGGAGGATGTGGCGCTGGTGCTGCACACCTCCGGCACCACCTCGCGGCCCAAGATCGTGCCGCTCCTGCATCGCAACCTGGCGGCATCGGCCGGCCATATCGGCACCACCCTTCGCCTGTCGCCCGAGGATCGCTGCCTCAACATCATGCCGCTGTTTCACATCCACGGTCTGGTGGCGGCGGTGCTGAGCTCGCTCGCCGCCGGCGGATCGGTCTTCCTGACCCCGGGTTTCAATGCGTTGCGCCTGTTCGGCTGGATGGCCGAGGCCGGGCCGAGCTGGATCACCGCCGTCCCCACCATGTACCAGGCGATCCTGGGACGGGCGGCGCGCCAGGGCGAAGCGATCGCCGAGGCCGGGCTGCGCTTTCTGCGCTCCAGTTCGGCTTCCCTGCCGCCGCAGGTGATGGCCGAGCTCGAGCGCATCTTCGCCTGTCCGGTCATCGAGTCCTACGGCATGACCGAGGCCGCCCACCAGATGGCCAGCAATCCGCTGCCGCCGGCGCCCCGCAAGCCCGGCTCGGTGGGCCGCGAGGCCGGGCCGCTGGTGCGCATCGTCGACGAGGAGCGGCAGTTCCGCAATCCGGGCGAGGAGGGGGAGATCGTGATCTCCGGCCCCAACGTCACCCCCGGCTACGAGAACAATCCCGAGGCCAATGCCGAGGCCTTCTTCATGGCCGAGGGCCGGCGCTGGTTCCGTACCGGAGACCAGGGCCGGTTCGATGCCGAGGGCTATCTGTTCCTCACCGGCCGCCTCAAGGAGATGATCAATCGCGGCGGCGAGAAGATCGCGCCGATCGAGGTGGATACCGTGCTGATGGATCATCCGGCGGTGCAGCAGGTGGTCACCTTCGCCGTGCCGCATCCCAAGCTCGGCGAGGAGGTCGCCGCCGCCGTCGTGCTCCGCGACGGCGCGGAGGTCAGCGAGCGGGAGCTTCGCGCCTTCGTCGCCGAACGTCTCGCCGATTTCAAGGTGCCGCGGCGCATCGTCTTCCTCTCCGAAATCCCCAAGGGACCGACCGGCAAGCTTCAGCGCATCGGTCTCGCGGCGCGGCTGGGGCTGGCCTGATGCGGATCGCCATCTACGGGGCCGGAGCCATCGGCGGGCTTTTGGCAGCGCGCATGATCCGCGCCGGAGTAGGGGAGATCGCGGTGATCGCCCGTGGGCCCCATCTCGAAGCCATGCGGCGCGGCGGCCTGCGCCTCGAGACCGCCGAGGAGAGCTTCACGGTGCCGGTTCGGGCGAGTGACGACCCCGCGGAGTTCGGCCCGCAGGACTATGTGATCCTGACCCTCAAGGCCAATGCCGTGCCCAAGGTGGTCGATGCCATGCAGCCGCTCCTGGGGCCAGAGACGGCAGTGGTCACCGCCGCCAACGGCGTGCCTTGGTGGTACTTTTATCGTCTCGAGTCGCCCTACGGCGAAAGGCGCCTCGAAAGTGTCGATCCGGGCGGGGTGCAATGGGAGAAGATCGGCCCCGAGCGGGCCATCGGCTGCGTCGTCTATCCGGCCGCCGAAGTGGTTGCACCCGGCGTGGTGCGCCTTCTGTCCGGTGACCGCTTCGTGCTCGGCGAGCCCGGCGGTGAGCGCAGCGAGCGGGTCCGCAGGCTCGCCGCCGCCCTGGTCGCGGCCGGCTTCAAGGCGCCGGTGCGGCCGCGCATCCGCGACGAGATCTGGCTCAAGCTCTGGGGCAATCTGAGCTTCAACCCGATCAGCGCGCTGACCCTCGCGACGCTGGATGTGATCGCCACCGATCCCGGCACCCGTGCGGTGGCCCGGGCGATGATGCTGGAGGCGCAGGCCATCGGCGAGAAGCTCGGGGTGCGCTTCGCCCTCGATGTCGACCGCCGCATCGAGGGTGCGGCGGCGGTCGGTGCCCACAAGACCTCGATGCTGCAGGATCTGGAGCGCGGCCGGCCGCTGGAGATCGATGCGCTGGTCACCGCCGTGCAGGAGCTGGGGCGCATCGTCGGCCTGCCGACGCCGACCATCGACACGGTACTGGCACTGGTGAAGCTGCGGGCACGTGTGGCCGGATGCTATCCCTAGACCGTTCAGTGGGCGCGTTCGAGCTCGGCGCTCTCGATCCAGGCCTGGAGGCGGGTGATATCCGGTACCAGCAGTTCTCCCTGGCCACGGCGGACGATGTCGAGCCGCTGCAGCTGGGCGAGGGTGCGCGACACCGCTTCCCGATGGGTGTTGATGCGGCTGGCGATGTCGGCATGCTTGGGGACCGGCCGGATGCGGGCGGCGGTCGGCGAGATCATGCCCTTGCGGGCGAGCCGCAGGAGTTCCCGACCGACCCGCACCGGCACCGGCAGGCCGAATTCATAGACCCGCTCGGACAGCGAGCGCACCAGACCGGTGAGCTTGCGCAACAAGGCCTTGCCCAGCGCTTCGTGGTGCAGTGCCGCGCCCAGGAACAGATCGGGATCGAGACTGCCGAGCAGGGTGTCGGTGAGGGCCAGCACATTTGCCGAACGCGGTTTCCGGTCGATCGCCGCCAACTCGCCGAAGGTGTCTCCGGCCTCCAGGTCCCGGAAGGCGATCTCGCGGCCCGCCTCGGAAAACAGCGTCACCCGCACCCGTCCCTCGATGACGAAGTAGACATCGCGGTCGGGATCGTGATGGGCGACGATCAGCTGCCCGGCCGCATAGCGGCGCAGATGAACCTGTTGCGCGATCTGCCGGCGCTGGTTCGGGCCGACCTCCCTGAAGAGCGCGATCCCGGCCAGTATGTCTTCGGGCTGAGCCATGTTTCTCGTTGTCGCGAACCTGCGCCGCCCCCTCGGCGGCTGCAGGGATTGTCCGAATTGCGACGACAAAAGCCCGCTTTGCATCGACTTGCAACTCCCTGTGCTTCGAATTCGTTGTTTTTCTCGCTGAGGGGAACCGTAATGCGGCTCTATTGGAACAACTGTGACGATGATCACTTCGCCCCGGACGCGGTCCTGCTAGAGGGAGGATCGAGCCTCCCTCATTCCTTGCAGCTGGCCGGGTCCCTCGGGGCCCGGCCGTTTCTCTGCGCACGCCGAGCATGGGAGGTCCGGGGATGAACGGTGCCGAAAGGCTGATCGCGACCGCTGCCGCCGGCGGAGTGGAGCTCTGCTTCGCCAATCCGGGAACCACCGAGATGCCGCTGGTGCTGGCGCTCGACCGGGTAGGGGGGATCCGCGCCGTTCTCTGCCTGCACGAGAATGTCTGTACCGGTGCCGCCGACGGCTATGCCCGGCTGGCCCGCAAACCCGCCCTGACGCTGCTCCATCTCGGCCCCGGCCTCGCCAATGGTCTCGCCAATCTGCACAATGCCCGTCGTGCGCGCTCGCCGGTGGTCAACGTCATCGGCGATCATGCGAGCTGGCACGTCTCCGCCGATCCACCGCTGGCCATGGACATCGAAAGTGCGGCGCGGCCGGTCTCCGACTGGCAACGGCACATCGCCTCGCCGGCCGCGGTTGCCTCCGCCATGCAGGCGGCGCTGGCGGCGGCGACCAGCCGGCGCGGGCGCGTGGCCACTCTCGTCTTCCCCCACGATTTCCAGCAGGCGGCGGAGGTGCCGGCGGCCCCCGTGCAGGTTCCCGAAGCCTTCGCCGAGCCCGATGCGGCGGTCATCGAGCAGGCCGCAGCCCGCCTGCGCCGGGGTGGACCGGCCTGTCTCTTTCTGGGCGGCCTCGCACTCTGGGGGGAGGGGCTGGCGGCTGCCGGCCGCATCGCCCGCAGGAGCGGTGCCGAGCTCCTGGGCGAGGTGGGCTTCGCCCGGCTGGAGACGGGAAGAGGGCTGCCGCGGGTCGCCCGGCTTCCCTACTTTCCGGAACAGGCTCAGGAGGTATTCGACCGTTTCGAGACGGTGATCGTCTGCGGCGCCCGGCAGCCGGTCTCCTTTTTCGGCTATGGGCATCTGCCCAGCCGCTATCTTTCCGGCCATCCTGGGGCACTGACCATCGCCGGAGCGGATGACGATGCGGTCGGCGCCCTGCAGCGACTGGCCGACGCGCTGGGCGCCGAGGCCCCGTGGCAGGGGTCCGCGCCCGAGCCGCCGGAGCCGCCGCAGGGACCGCTCGATCTCGACCGTCTGGCCGCCGCCATCGTCCGCCATCTGCCGGAGGACGCGGTGGTGGTGCTGACCGCGGTCTCCAGTGCCGCACCCTTTTCGCGGCTCGCCGCCGCCGCCCGCCCCCATACCCAGATCGCCCTCACCGGCGGCGCCATCGGCGAGGGTACGGCATTGGTACTGGGTGCGGCCCTGGCCCGGCCCGATGCCCGCATCCTCCATCTCGAGGCCGATGGCAGTGCCGCCTATCTGCCCCAGGCGCTGTGGAGCCAGGCGCGCGAGGGGCTGCCGGTCACCACCGTGATCTGCGCCAATCGGGCCTACCGGATCCTGCAGATCGAGCTGGCTCGGGCCGGCATCGACGCGCCCGGCGAACAGACCCGGCGGCTGACGGAGCTCGGGCGACCGCCCATCGACTGGGTGGCGGTGGCCCGGGGCTTCGGCGTTCCCGGCCGCATGGTGGAGACCGCCGAGGAACTGACGGCGGCCCTGGAAGGGGCGGCAGCGAGCGACGGGCCGTTTCTGATCGAGGCCCGGCTCCCCTAGCTCTCGATGCAGGAACGCACGGCTTCGGCGTTGCGACGGAGCAGCCGGAAATAGAGATCGGGGCCCGGCTCGAGACCGACGCCGAGAGGATCGAGGACGGCCGTCTTCAATCCGGTGTCGGCCACCAAGCGCTGCAGCAGGGGCGAGCGCAGCTGCGGCTCCGTGAAGATGCAGCTCACCCCTTCGGCGCGGATGATGCGCAGGATCTCGGCGATGCGCCGGGGCCCGGGCGGCTGTTCGGGGGAGACGCTGACCGCCCCCACCGCCCGCAGCCCGAAGGCCCGCTCGAAATAGCGGAAGGCGTCGTGCAGCACCAGAAAGGGACGTTCGCGCACCGGCGCCAGCAGGGCGGCGATCTCGCGTTGCAGATCCGTGAGGCGGGCTTTCAGCTCCTCGGCGTTGTCGCGATAGAGCGCGGCGCGGTCGGGATCGCGCTCCGCCAGGGCTTCGGCCACCGCGTCGCCGATTGCCGCCGCATTGTCGGGATCGAGCCAGAGATGG
>CAYYZI010000166.1:0-6252 GCA_964475675.1 uncultured Geminicoccaceae bacterium | reverse complement strand
TGTTGATGGCGATGCGCAGCACCTCGCGGTCGCGAACCACCGAAGTGTAGGCGACCACCGCCTGCAGCAGCACTTCCTGCTCGGTCGCGTAGAGGCGTGCCCGTTCCGAACGGACCTCGGCTTCCGCCCGTGCCACCGCCGCCGTGGTGCCGCCGCCGGCATAGAGATTCTGCAGCACACTGGCCGAGGCACCGTAGGTGTCGCGGTCGCTGTCGGCCACCTTGCTCTGCCCGCGCACCGACTCCGCCGTGCCATCGATGAAGAATTTCGGCCGGAAGCCGGCCAGCGCCTGCGGCACCTGCTCGACCACCGCCCGCAGCCGGGCCCGCGCCGCTTCGAGATCGGGATTCTGCTGGTAGGTCAGCTTCAGCGCGTCGAACAGGGTCTCCGCCGCGACGCCCGGTGTCTGTATCGGCAAGGATGCAACCGCGAGAAATGCGGACAGGCCGGCGATCCGCAACGCTGCCGGCAGATTGACGAGACCATAGGACACGCCCGTTCCTCCTCACCGCACAGGGTGATTTCGCCTTCCAAACGGCTGTTTATGTTGACGCGGTCGGCGGCGAGGTCCAGCGCCATGTGCCGAAGCCCGCATGCGGGATCCGCTCTGGCACCGATTTGCCACAGTGGCGGACGCCGCTGCCACGCCCTCGACCCGCCGCATTCGCCGCCTATCTTGGGAACCGATCGCAGGGGAGGCGCCGATGGCGGATACCGGTTTCGCCCAGATCCACGAGACGGCATTGATGCGGCACGGCGAGGCCGCGCTCGAGCAAAGGCTGCCGCAGCCGCTGCCACCGGCCGAACTGGCGGCGCTGTCGGATGACCGGCTGCTGTCGGCGATGAGCCTGCGGATCTTCCGCGCCGGTCTGCGCTACAGCGTCGTGGACGGCAAATGGCCGGCCTTCGAGGAGGCGTTCTCGGGTTTCGACCCGCGGACCGTCGCCGCCTTTTCCGACGAGCGCATCGAGGAACTGCTGGGCGATCGCCGGCTGATCCGCCATCTCGGCAAGCTGCGCGCGGTCCGGGCCAATGCCCGGGCGATGCTGGAGATCGCCGGACGGCATGGCGGCTTCGGCGCCTGGCTGGCGGCCTGGCCGGTCACGGAAATCGTCGATCTCTGGGCCGAGATCGCCCGCGATTTCACCCAGATGGGCGGTCGTTCGGCGCCCTACTTCCTGCGCATGGTCGGCAAGGACACCTTCGTCCTGACGAGCTCGGTCATCAAGGCGCTCAACCTCTTCGGCGCCTGGCAGGGAGAGCCCAGGAGCCGCGGCGATCGACAGGGCGTGCAGGCAATCTTCAACGGCTGGGCGGAGGAGACCGGACGCCCGCTCTGCCAGCTCAGCCAGATCCTGGCCATGGCCGTGGACTAGAAGCGTCATGGCGCCGGCCAAGAGGATCAACCCCGCGAAGCTCAACGCCCTGCAGCTTCGTACCCTGGCCGTGCTGCAGCTGCTGGCGGCCGATCCGGCCTTCGCCAACCCGCCCGATGCGGATGGCAGCGTGCTGATCCGGGGACTGCCCGATCCCCATGGCGATCACTTCCATCTGACCGCCGGCATCATCCGCATGCGCGATGCCACCGGACTGCACAATCCCGCCGTCTATGGCGCGCTGGCTCGCAGGGGGCTGGTGTTCGGCGGGGTCGCCGGGATGCCGGTGCTGACCCGCGAGGGGCTGGCCTACGAGACCGGCCTCACCCGGCGCATTCTGCATCGCCCGCCCGATTGAGGCGCTGCCTGCGGTAAGCGAATCTTAACCCTCGCCGTGGCATCAACGGCACCGGCGCGGTACGCCCGGCCTCGCCACCGGCCCCTGGGAACCGGAGCGGCACCCGATGTCACGTCTCGTCCTTTCTGTCGTCCTGCTACTCGGCGCCGCGTTCGCGGTCTCCCCGCGGGCCGCGGAAGAGCCCGAGGGGCTGGCCTGGTGCTACCGCAGCCTGGCCGATGTGGTCTGCTACATCGCTCCCGATCCCGGCCGCGAGGACCGTTTCGTCGGCGCCTATCCGTTCCGCCCCGATGCGGCGCAACGGCTGCTGATCGAGGAAAGCCGCCGCCGCGCGGCGGCGCTGGCGCCGCGGCGCTGGCCGCCGGTTTCCCCCCGCGAGGCGCGAGCAGCGGTGCCCGCTCCGGCAGCCGTGCCGGCCGCCCCCGGGCCGCCCGCGCAACCGGCGACGAAGCACCGCGGGGAGAGACGGACGCCGGCGAAAACGAAGGCAGCCGCCCATCCGCCACCGTTGCCGGTGCCGCGCCCCCCGGTGCGGCACGCCGCGGTCGACCGCAGCGCAGCAGCCGAGGCGTCGCCACCGCGCGCATCGCCGGCACCGCCGTCCCCCTCCTGTGGGGCGGCGCGGGCCGGCAGGCCGCGTCCGCTGCTCGAGGCGGGCTCCGGCTGCAATGCGGAAAGCGATTGAAGCGCGGGACTTTTCGTATCACATTGTCGACCGTTTGGCGGCCAGGATCCCCGATCGGGAGGGAGCATGTACACCCAAGGGCTGGACGGCAAGATCGGCCCCGTGCGCGAGGCGGAGACCGCCGAAGAGAAGGCGCTGGAGGCCCGCTTCCAGGAGAAGATCGACGCCGAGATCCGCATCGAGCCCAACGACTGGATGCCGGACGGCTACCGCAAGACGCTGATCCGGCAGATCAGCCAGCACGCCCATTCCGAGATCGTCGGCATGCTGCCCGAGGGCAACTGGGTGACCCGCGCCCCGACCCTGCGCCGCAAGGCCATTCTGCTGGCCAAGATCCAGGACGAGGCGGGACACGGGCTCTATCTCTATTCGGCCTGCGAGACACTCGGGGTGGAACGCGCCGAGCTGGTCGACCAGCTGCTGGCCGGCAAGGCCAAATACTCCTCGATCTTCAACTATCCGACCCTGAGCTGGGCGGACGTGGGGATCATCGGCTGGCTGGTGGACGGCGCCGCGATCATGAACCAGGTGCCGCTGCAGCGCTGCTCCTACGGCCCCTATGCCCGGGCCATGGTGCGCATCTGCAAGGAGGAGAGCTTCCATCAGCGCCAGGGCTACGAGATCGTCATGACCCTCGCCGAGGGCACCCCCGAACAGCGGCGGATGGTCCAGGAATCGCTCGATCGCTGGTGGTGGCCGGTGCTCATGATGTTCGGCCCGCCCGATGCCGACTCGGTGCACAGCGCCCAGTCCATGAAATGGAAGATCAAGCGGGTCAGCAACGACGAGCTGCGCCAGAAATTCGTCGATGCCACGGTCCCCCAGGCCGAGCGTCTGGGGCTGACCATTCCCGACCCCGATCTCCGATGGAATCCCGAGCGGGGCCATTACGATTTCGGCCCGATCCCGTGGGACGAGTTCTGGCGGGTGGTCAAGGGCGACGGCCCCTGCAACCGGGAGCGGCTGGAGCAGCGTCGGCGGGCCCACGAGGAAGGGCGCTGGGTGCGCGAGGCGGCACTGGCCCATGCGGAAAAGCGGCGGCTGCGCAACCAGGCCGCCTGACCCGACGGAAGCGCCTTTCGAGGAGGGGAACCATGGCGGACCGGGACTGGCCGCTTTATGAGATCTTCGTCCGGCCGCGCAACGGCCTCGCCCATCGTCACGTGGGCAGCCTGCATGCGCCGGATGCGGAAATGGCATTGGAGATGGCGCGCGATCTCTACACCCGGCGCGGCGAGGGCTGCAGCATCTGGGCGGTGCCGGCGGCGGCCATCGCCGCCTCCTCGCCCGACGACAAGGCGAGCCTGTTCGAGCCGGCGGAGGACAAGGATTACCGCTACCCCACCCACTACAAGATCCCCGGCGACGTCAAGAACATGTGAGGCATCGGCGATGGCGGACCGGCAGGCCCCGTTCGAGTATCTGCTGCGGCTGGGCGACAACAGCCTCGTGCTCGGGCAGCGGCTGTGCGAGACGCTCGGCAATGCGCCCGCGCTCGAGGAGGAGATGGCACTGATCAACGTGGCCCTCGACCTGATCGGCCAGGCCCGTCTCTTCCTGAGCTATGCGGGCGAGGTGGAAGGCCGCGGCCGCGACGAGGACGCCCTCGCCTACCGGCGCGATGTGTTCGACTATCGCTGCGCTCTCATCGTCGAGCTGCCCAACGGTGATTTCGCCCATACCATCGGCCGCCTGTTCCTGGTCTCGGCCTTCAACTTCGAGCACTATGCGGCGTTGCGGAACTCGGCGGATGCGCGCATCGCCGCCATCGCCGAGAAATCGCTCAAGGAGGTCACCTACCATCTTCGCCATGCCGGAGAGTGGGTGATCCGCCTCGGCGACGGCACCACGGAAAGCCATCGCCGGATGCATCGGGCCCTCGACGATCTCTGGATGTACACCGGCGAGCTGCTGACCCCCGACGCGCTCGATCGGGAGATGCAGGAGGCCGGTATCGGCCCCGACCTCGAAGCGCTGCGAGAGGGCTGGAACCAGCGCGTCGATGCCGTGCTCGACCAGGCGACGCTCGCGCGGCCGGCCGATGGCTGGATGCAGTCGGGCGGCAAGGACGGGCGCATGCATACCGAGCATCTGGGCTATATCCTGGCCGAGATGCAGTTTCTCCAGCGCGCCTATCCCGAGGCCACGGCCTGGTGACGGCGGGCGACGGAGCGGTGGCGGAGGATCCCCGGCATCGTCGGATCTGGCAGGCGCTGGCGGAGGTCGAGGACCCCGAGATCCCGTATGTCACCATCGTCGATCTCGGCATCGTCCGGGCGGTGACCGACGACGAGGCGGGCAATCCGGTGGTGCGCATCACCCCCACATATACCGGCTGCCCGGCGACCCGGCTCATCGAGCTCGAGATCCGCGCCGCCCTCGATCGGGTCGGCTTTCCCCATGCCCGCATCGAGACCGTGCTCAGCCCGCCCTGGACCACCGACTGGATCACCGAGGAAGGGCGTCGCAAGCTGAAGGAAGCCGGCATCGCCCCGCCGGTGGCCGGCAGCGGTCGTGCCGCGCTGTTCGGCGGCGGCCCCGAGGTGACCTGCCCGCGCTGCGGATCGACCGACACCGAGCGACTGGCGGAATTCGGCGCCACCGCCTGCAAGGCGCTCTATCGCTGCCGCTGCTGCCGGGAGCCCTTCGAGTATTTCAAGTGCCTGTGAGGCCGGCGGCGCTGCTGCTGGTGCTGCTGCTCGTCTCCTTCACTGCCCGTGCGGAGATCCTCCGCGGACTCACCGAAAAGAGCGCGCTGCTGGGGCGCGCCATTCCCTACAGTCTGCATCGCCCGGACGATGGCGGCGGTGCCCGGCTGCCGGTGCTCTATCTTCTCCACGGCCATGGCGGCAACGAGAACGACTGGCCCGGCGTCGGCGGGCTCCCGGATGCGATCCGTGCCCGGCCGGATCTGCCACCGATGCTGGTGGTGATGCCCGGGCTCGGCAACAGCTGGTATGTCGACAGCGCCGCCTTCGGACCGGTGGCCACTGCCTTTCTCGAAGAGTTCGTGCCGGCGGTGGATGCGCGCTGGAACGGCGATCCCGGCAGTCGGGCGATCGCCGGCCTGTCGATGGGCGGCTTCGGGGCCCTGCATCTGGCGCTGCGGGCACCGGCGATGTTCGATGCGGTGGGCGCGTTCAGCCCGGCCATCCTGGCGCCGGGCAGCCGCATCGATGCGGTCCAGCTCCGCCTGTTCGGCGCCGCCTTCGGTGATCCCTTCGACCGCCGCCGCTTCGACCGCGCCGATCCCTTCCGGCTGCTGCAGCGGCTGCCGGCGGCGACCCGTCTGCCGGCCTTCTATCTGATGTCCGGCGATGACGACGAATTCGGCCTCGAGATGGGGACGATCCGCTTCTATCTGGCCCTGCGAGCGTTCGGACGGCGGCCCGAGCTGCGCATCCGCGATGGCGGCCATCGCTGGCCGCTGTGGCGGCGGGAGCTGCCCGCCTTTCTGGCGTTTCTGGGCCGGCGCCGGGGAGCCGGACCCGCCGGCCCGGCCCCCCGGGAGTAGGATCGGCTTCAGCCGCCGGCAGCGGTGATCTGGTCGGCCTTGGCGACCAGCGCCTGGGCCTGGCGGATCGAGGCGATGTCGATCAGGCGCCCGTCGAGGCTGACCGCGCCCTTGCCCTCGCGCGCCGCCTCCTCCATCGCGGCGAGGATGCGCCGGGCCCGCTCGACTTCCCTTTCCGAGGGGCTGAACACCTCGTTGGCCAGCGCGATCTGGGAGGGATGGATGGCCCATTTGCCCTCGCAGCCCAGGGCCGCCGCCCGCCGTGCCAACAATGGGGACACAGTCATCAAAGACATGGATTACATGGACATCATCATAA
>CAYYZI010000165.1:0-6268 GCA_964475675.1 uncultured Geminicoccaceae bacterium | reverse complement strand
GCCATACGACCACTACGACCTGAACGTAGCGCGTCTACCAATTCCGCCACCTGGGCAAGGCATGCTGCATCTAGGCGCTCCCTCGCCTTCCGTCAATAGAGGAGCGGCAGGCCTGCGGCCACGCGGATGCTTGGCATCGCCGCCGCGGTGGCGCTAGATGGGCCCGCGCCGGAACCAGTGCGGGAACCGGCAAGCGCGCGAGGGTGCGATGCAGGGCAAGGTTGCGACCGTATTCGGCGGATCCGGTTTCCTCGGACGTCATCTCGTCAAGCGGCTGGCGGATGCCGGCGTCACCATCCGGGTGCCCACCCGGGACCCCAATCGTGCGGTCCACCTCAAGCCGCTGGGCGAGGTCGGCCAGATCGTGCTGGAGCCCTTCGCCGGGACCGCCGACGAAGCCAAGCTCGCCCCCTATCTCGAAGGGGCCGATTACGCGGTCAACCTGATCGGCATTCTGGCCGAGCGGCGACCCGGCGACTTCGCCCGGATCCATCGCGACCTGGCGCGGGCGATCGCCGCCGCCAGCAAGGCCCACGGCGTCTCCCGGCTGGTCCATGTCTCGGCGATCGGTGCCGATGCCGCCTCGCCCAGCCTCTATGCGCAGACCAAGGCGGCGGGCGAAAAGGCGGTGCGCGAGGCCTTTCCCGAGGCGAGCATCATGCGGCCGAGCATCGTGTTCGGCCCCGAGGACCGGTTCTTCAACCGGTTCGCGCGGATCGCCCAGCTCTCGCCGGTGATCCCGGTGGTCTCGCCCAAGACCCGCTTCCAGCCGGTCTATGTCGGCGATGTGGCGGCGGCGATCTGTACGGCACTGCAGGACGAGACCGCGGCGGGGGAGACCTTCGAGCTGGGCGGCCCGCGCATCTACACTTTCGAGCAGCTTCTCCGCTACATGCTCAAGGTGCTGCGCCGGCGCCGGCTGATCCTCGAGCTGCCCGGCTGGCTGGCGCGCTTTCAGGCGCGGTTCTTCGAACTGCTGCCGGAGCCGCCGCTGACCCGCGACCAGATCCTCCTGCTGCAGCGCGACAATGTGGTCGCCGAGGGCGCCAAGGGGCTGGCCGAGCTGGGGATCACGCCGACTCCGCTCGAGGTGATCGTGCCACAGTATCTCGCGGCCTATGCGCGCGGCGATATCCGGCTGCCGGCGGCGTGAGCGGAGGCCGGCTCAGCGCAGGCTGAGCAGGGTCAGCATCACCAGCCCCAGGGCGATGCGGTACCAGGCGAAGGGCACGAAGCCGTGCCGGCTGATGAAGGCGATCACCGAGCGCACCACCAGAAGGGCGGCGAGGAAGGCGGCGAGGAAGCCGACGGCGATGATGCCGAGCCCGTCGAGGGTCAGCAGATCACGGTTCTTGAAGAGATCGTAGACGGTGGCCGCGGCCATGGTCGGGATCGCCAGGAAGAAGGAGAATTCGGTGGCCGTCCGGCGATCGACGCCGAGCAGCAGGGCGCCCATGATGGTCGCCCCGGAACGCGAGACCCCGGGAATCATGGCCACCGCCTGGCACAGCCCGACACCCAGCGAGAGGCGCGGCGACATCTCCTCGATCGCCCGCACCCGCGGCAGATGGACCCGCCGCTCGATGACCAGGATGGCGATGCCGCCCAGAATGAGCGTCGTCGACACCACCCAGGGGCTGAACAGCACCCCCTTGATGAAGCTGTAGAAGGTGGCTCCGAGCACCATCGCCGGCAGGAAGGCCAGCAGCAGGTTGCGCACAAAGCGGCGACTGTCGGCATCGCCGAACAGCCCGAAGGCCGCACCCAGCAGCCGCTGGCGATAGGCCCAGCAGACGGCGAGGATGGCACCGAACTGGATCGCCACCTCGAATACCTTGCCGGGCGGCCCGCGAAAGCCCATCAGGTCGACCAGCAGGATGAGATGGCCGGTGGAGGAGACCGGGATGAACTCGGTCAGCCCCTCCACCAGCCCGAGGAGACTGGCCCCGGCAAAGGTCACGAAATCCATGTCTGCTTCCATCTGGTCCGCCGCCGCCGGCGCCGCTGCCATCGCACGAATGCGGGGGCCGGGCAGCCGGTATCGACGGCAGGTCGTACGGCAGGGCGAGCTCTTGGTAGAATGTGGGATGGCCGCGGGCAAGCGCCGCGAAGAAAGTCCTGTTGGTTTACATTGTACCTAGGCCCGCCTACCTGCGACCCCGCCTCCGGTAGCTGCCTCCGCCCATTAATAGTTCTGTTATGAGACCATCCATCCGCCGGGGTCTTTACGAAAGGCGCCGGCAGGGCTAAACAGGCCTTCCTGTCCGCGGACACCGCCGACATCCTGCGCATCCAACCCCCGCCCCGGAGCGAACGGGGATCGCGCCAAGACCATCATGGGGAAACCGCTGATGCCCTCGCCGATGATGCAGTTCGTGCGCCTGCCGCAGCGCATGCCGGACAAGCGACCGGCCGCGCAGCGCCGGCGGGATTTCCGCGAGATCTATGCCGAATTCGACCCCTCCTCGGCGGCCGAGCAGGCCTCGCGCTGCGAGCAGTGCGGGGTACCCTTCTGCCAGGTGCACTGTCCGCTTCACAACAACATCCCCGACTGGCTGATGATGACCGCCGAGGGCCGCCTCCAGGAGGCCTACGAGCTGGCCGCGGCCACCAATACCTTTCCCGAGATCTGCGGCCGCATCTGCCCCCAGGACCGGCTGTGCGAAGGCAACTGCGTGATCGAGCAGGCCGGCCACGGGGCGGTGACCATCGGTGCCGTCGAACGCTACATCACCGAGACCGCCTTCGCCGAGGGCTGGGTACGGCCGATCGCGCCGGCGGTCGAGCGGCCCCAGTCGGTCGGCATCATCGGCGCCGGCCCGGCCGGGCTGGCCTGCGCCGAAGCGCTCCGGCGGCGCGGCTACCGCATCGAGGTCTACGACCGCCATGATCGCATCGGCGGCCTGCTGATCTACGGCATCCCCGGCTTCAAGCTGGACAAGGGGGTGGTCGAGCGCCGTGCCCGCCTGCTGCGGGAAGCCGGTGTCACCTTCCATCTGTCCTGTGCGGTCGGTGCCGGCGGCCCGAGCTTCGCCGAGCTGCGGCGGCGGCACGATGCGCTGTTCATCGCCACCGGCGTCTACAAGGCACGGAAGCTGGCCGCACCCGGCGTCGGGCTCGACGGCATCGTCGCCGCCCTCGACTATCTGATCGCCGCCAACCGCCGCAGCCTCGGCGACCATGTGCCCGAATTCGAAGGCGGACTGCTCGATGCCCGGGACAAGCATGTGGTGGTGGTGGGCGGTGGCGACACGGCGATGGACTGCGTGCGCACCGCCATCCGCCAGGGGGCGAAATCGGTCAAATGCCTCTACCGTCGCGATCGCGACAACATGCCGGGCTCGCAGCGCGAGGTGCAGCATGCCGAGGAGGAAGGGGTGGAGTTCGTCTGGCGCGCGGCACCCGAGGCCTTCCTGGGCGAACGGCGGGTGCGCGCGGTGCGGGCCATCCGCATGCGCCTCGGCCCGCCCGATGCCACCGGCCGGCGGCGCCCCGAACCGGTGCCCGGCTCTCAGTTCGAGCTCGAGGCCGATCTGGTGATCGAGGCGCTGGGCTTCGATCCCGAGGATCTCGGCACCATCTTCGACGAACCGGCCCTCGAGCTCACCCGCTGGGGCACCATCCGCATCGACTGGACGACGATGATGACCAGTCTCGAGGGTGTCTTTGCCGGCGGCGACATCGTCCGTGGCGCCTCGCTGGTGGTCTGGGGCATCCGCGACGGCCGCGATGCCGCCGCCGCGATCCACGATCATCTCGCCGCCCGCACCGCCGCCGAAGGGCGTCTCGCCCTCGTTTCCTGAAACCTTCCCGTCAGCTCCGGAGCAGGCCATGCGCCAGTTCGAGGAACATGCCGCCGATTTCATCGCCCGCGCCGAAGCGGGCCGTCGCCGCCTGACCGAGGCCGGCCTCTACGATCCCGCCTGGGAGCACGATGCCTGCGGTGTCGGCTGTGTGGTGGCGATCGACGGCAAGGCCCGGCGCGAGGTGGTCCTCAAGGGCATCCAGGCCCTCAAGGCGGTGTGGCATCGCGGCGCGGTGGACGCCGACGGCAAGACCGGGGACGGCGCCGGCATCCTGCTGCAGATCCCCCAGGGCTTCTTCCGCGAGCAGATCAAGGGCGCGCGCGACACCGAAAAGCGGCTCGGGGTGGGGATGGTGTTCCTGCCCAGGAACAGCCTCGCCCAGCAGGAGACCTGCCGGGCGCTGGTGGAAAGCGAGATCATCCGCTTCGGCTACACCGTGCGCGGCTGGCGCCAGGTACCGGTCGACACCTCGGTGATCGGCGAGAAGGCGGCGGCGACGCGGCCGGAGATCGAGCAGATCATCATCGGCAATCCGCGATGCGTGGAGGAGGATCGCTTCGAGCGCGAGCTCTACGTGATCCGCCGCCGCATCGAGAAGGCGGTGCTGGCCGAGAACATCACCGATTTCTACATCTGCTCCCTGTCCTGCCGGACGGTGGTCTACAAGGGCCTGTTCCTGGCCGAGCAGCTCGACAATTTCTATCCCGACCTCAACGATGAGCGCTTCGTCTCGCCTTTCGCCCTGTTCCATCAGCGCTACTCGACCAACACCTGGCCCTCCTGGAAGCTGGCCCAGCCCTTCCGGGTGCTGGCCCACAATGGCGAGATCAACACGCTTCGGGGCAACATCAACTGGATGCACAGCCACGAGACCCGCATGGAGGCCCCGGTCTTCGGCGAATACAACGAGGATGTGAAGCCGATCATCCAGGCCGGCAGCTCCGACAGCGCCGCCCTCGACGCGGTGTTCGAGGCGTTGACCCAGGGCGGCCGGTTGCTGCCGCTGGTCAAGACCCTGCTGATCCCGCCGGCCTGGTCGCAGCGCATGGCCATGCCCCAGGCCCATCGCGATCTCTTCAACTACTGCAACTGCGTGATGGAGCCCTGGGACGGGCCGGCGGCGGTGGTCGCCACCGACAGCCGCTGGGTGATCGCCGGGATGGATCGCAATGGCCTGCGGCCGATGCGCTATTCGCGCACCCGCGACGGTCTGCTGGTGGTGGGCTCGGAAACCGGCATGGTGCCGCTGGCCGAGGCCGACATCGTCGAGAAGGGCCGGGTCGGCCCGGGCGAGATGATCGCCGTCGATCTCGAGGGCGCCTGCTTCTACCGGGATCCGGAGCTCAAGGACTATCTGGCGGGCCTCAAGCCCTACGGAAAATGGATCGAGAACATAACATATCTCGACCGGCTCGCGAGCCGGCGGGACTTCACCACCACGCGCTACCCGCGCAGCGAGCTGCGGCGTCGCCAGGCGCTCTACGGCATCAGCCTCGAGGACATGGAACTGATCCTCTCGCCGATGGTGCTGGAGGCCAAGGAACCGCTGGGCTCGATGGGGGACGACACGCCGCTCGCCGTGCTCTCCAAGCGCTATCGCGGCCTGCATCATTTCTTCCGTCAGCAGTTCAGCCAGGTCACCAACCCGCCCATCGACCCGCTGCGCGAATACCGGGTGATGAGCCTCAAGACCCGGTTCGGCAATCTGGGCAACGTCTATGACGAAGATCCCAGCCAGACCGCCATTCTGGAAGCCTCGAGCCCGGTCCTGACCAGCACCGATTACGAGGCGGTGCTGGAATATTTCGGCCCCAAGGTGCGGATGCTCGACTGCACCTTCCCGGCGGGTGGTGCCCACAGTCTGCGGGAAGCGCTCGAAAGCCTGCGGGAACAGGCCGAGGAGGCGGTCCGCGGCGGCTGCGAATCGCTGGTGCTGACCGACGAGGCGGTGTCCCCCGAGCGTGCGCCGGTGCCGATGATCCTCGCCGTGGGCGCGGTCCACAGCCATCTCGTGCGGCAGGGGCTCAGGAGCTTCAGTTACATCACCGTGCGTTCCGGCGAATGCCTCGACGTCCACTATTTCGCGGTGCTGATCGGGGTCGGGGCCACCGCCGTCCATGCCTATCTGGCTGAGGCGGCGATCGTCGACCGCCACGAACGCGGCCTGTTTCCCGAGCTCACCCTCGAGGAATGTCTGGCCCGCTACAAGGAAGCGGTCGGCCAGGGCCTGCTCAAGATCATGTCGAAGATGGGCATTTCCATCATCAGCTCCTATCGCGGCGGCTACAATTTCGAGGCCGTCGGCCTCTCCCGCACGCTCTGCCGCGAATATTTCCCCGGTCTCGCGACCCGCATCTCCGGCATCGGTCTCGTCGGCATCGAGAACCGGGTACGTGCCCAGCACGGCAAGGCCCTCGGCGAGGCCGAGCCGCCCATCGCCGTGGGCGGCTTCTACCGCTACC